>CAXTRQ010000052.1:14171-33503 GCA_964246705.1 uncultured Pyrinomonadaceae bacterium | reverse complement strand
TAAGATGTCGGTTCCACCTCGCGTTTCTTCGCTTCCGCTGTGACAGCTTTCAAGGGAAGTTGATAATGGCTCGCCTGAGAATCCTCTACGTCGAAGACAACCGGATGCTGCGGCTCGCGGTGAAAGATACGCTTGAGGCGGAAGGGTGGCAGGTTGAGGTTTGCGCGGATGGGGCGACGGCGCTGGAGAGACTCAACGGCGGTGAGCAGTATGATGTGCTGCTCTTTGATAACGAGTTGCCGTCGTTGAGCGGGTTGGAGTTGACGCGCCGTGCCAGAAGTCTCGCGCACAGGCGCGAGACGCCGCTTTTTTTTTTGTCGGCGAGCGAGGTCGAGACGGAGGCGCGGCTGGCGGGTGTCAACGAGTTTTTGAGTAAGCCGGATGATATTGATTTGATCGCGGAAACTATCTCGCGCCTGCTCTCGACGCGAGACGCGACGGACAAAAAAGAAGGAGGATGAGAGCCACGGCGCGCGGCGGCTCTCATCCTCCCTAATGGTTTTTGGCCTTTTAACTTTTGCCTTATTCCACGACCCACATATCGCCGCTGTTCATGAGTTTCTCAAGGCTGCCCGCGCCGTGGCGGGCGACGGCGGCTTCAATCTGCGCGGCGAGCATGTCTTCGTAGGTGTCGCGCTGGACATCGCGGAAGATGCCGACCGGCTGCGGGAATTGGGGGTACTCCATGCGCGCGAGCATGAAAGCAACCGAGGGGTCTGTAAGGTGGATGTCGTGAACGAGCAGGTCGTTTTCAGTGAGACCCGTTGCGCTTCCCAGTTCGACTACTTCAGGGTGCGCGCCGTTCATGCGAATGCCACGGTTGCGGTCTTTACCGAAGACCATCGGCTTGTCGTGCTCAAGGAAAATCATGCGGTCGGAACGTTGCGCGCGCTCGGTGAAATATTCAAACGCGGCGTCGTTGAAGATGTTGCAGTTCTGGTAGACCTCGACGAAGGAGACGCCCTTGTGACGAGCCGCCGCCTGCACGGTTGCGCCCAGATGTTTCACGTCAATGTCGAGCGAGCGCGCGACGAAGGTCGCTTCCGAGGCGATGGCGAGCGAGAGCGGATTGACGGGATAATCAATCGTTCCCATCGGCGTTGATTTCGTCTTCTTGCCAATCTCGGAGGTCGGGCTGTACTGCCCTTTCGTCAGGCCGTAGATGCGATTGTTGAAGAGGATGTAGTTGATATCAATGTTGCGGCGGATGGCGTGGATGAAGTGGTTGCCGCCGATGGAGAGAGCGTCTCCGTCGCCCGTAATGACCCACACGCTCAACTCCGGATTAGCCGTCTTAATGCCGGTCGCCACCGCCGGAGCGCGCCCGTGAATCGAGTGGAAGCCGTAGGTGTTCATGTAGTAGGGGAAGCGCGAGGAGCAGCCGATGCCGGAGACGAAGACGATCTTTTCGCGCGCGATGCCGAGTTCCGGCATCACTTTCTGCACGTTGTTGAGAATCGAATAATCGCCGCATCCCGGGCACCAGCGCACTTCCTGTCCTGAGATGAAATCGGCCTTCGTCAACTTTGAAGGCGGAGGCGCGACCTCTCCGGCGACGACCGAACCCGGCTCGCTCTCAGGCGACGGGCCACTGCCTGAGACGTTCCCGCCGATACCTTCGATGAATGCTTCTTTGCCGTTTGTGCCATGACCGTTGCTGCTCATCTTCAAATCCTCTCGTAATAATTCCGCGTTGGTAATCCGGGCATCACTCCATCGAGAGATGTCCGCATGTTCTTTAAGTTGACGTTATTGATCACAAATACTCTTCGACCTTGCTAACGATCTCGCGAATCTGGAAGGGACGCCCTTTGACTTTCGAGAAGGCGACGGCGTCTATGAGGAACTTGGCGCGAATCATGGTCGAGAGTTGACCGAGATTCATTTCGGGGATAATGACTCTCTCAAAACCGCGCAGGACTTCTTCCAGATTCGACGGGAAAGGATTCAGGTAGCGCAGGTGCGCGCTCGAAACGGATTTGCCTTCCTGCTGCAAGCGCTCGACCGCAGAGGTGATTGAGCCGTAGGTCGACCCCCAACCGAGGACGAGCACCTTGCCCGTCTTCTCTCCGAAGATTTCAAGCGGCGGAATGCTGCGGGCGGCGCGGTCAACTTTCTCCTGACGGAGCTTGACCATGAAGTGATGGTTTTCCGGGTCGTAGTTGACGTTGCCGGTCAGGTGTTGCTTTTCGATGCCGCCGATGCGGTGTTCGAGTCCGGGCGTGCCGGGCAGCGCGAGCGGACGTGCGAGCGTCTCTTCGTCGCGCGAGTAGGGCATGAAGGTCGTGGGGTCAGAGGCGAGTTTGACTTCAATCTTCGGCAGGCTTTCTATGTCTGGCACGAGCCAAGGCTCTGCGCCGTTCGCCAGATAACCGTCCGAGAGATAGAAGACCGGCGACATGTATTTGAAGGCGAGGCGCACGGCTTCGACCGCCATGTGGAAGCAATCGCCGGGCGTCGCCGGAGCGACGACTATCGCCGGGCACTCGCCGTTTCTTCCCCACACGGCCTGAAACAGATCGGCCTGTTCGGTCTTCGTCGGCAGCCCCGTCGAAGGGCCGCCGCGCTGCACGTTGATGATGACAAGCGGCAGTTCCGTCATCACCGCGAGGCCGATGGCCTCCTGCTTCAAGGCGACGCCGGGGCCGGAGGTTCCCGTCAGACCGATGTCGCCCGCGAACGCCGCGCCGATAGAGGCGCAGACCGCCGCGATTTCGTCTTCGGCCTGAAAAGTTTTGACGCCGAAATTTTTGTGGCGCGCCAGTTCGTGCAAAATATCGGAGGCGGGCGTAATCGGGTATGAGCCGTAGAACAGCGCGCGACCCGCTAACTGCGCGGCGGCGATAAAGCCGATGGCTGTCGCTTCGTTGCCCGTAATCTTGCGGTACTTGCCGGGCGCGATAGCGGCCTTCCTGACCGTGTAGTGGGTCGTGAAAACCTCGGTCGTGTCGGCGAAGTTATAGCCGGTCTTGAGCGCGATTTCGTTGGCGCGCGCGACCTCCGGCAGCTTCGTGAACTTCGCACGAATCCAGTCGAGCGTCGGCTCCATCGGGCGGTCGTAGAGCCAGTAGAGCACGCCGAGGGCGAAGAAGTTTTTGCAGCGATCCATCTCCTTGCGCGTGAGCTTCACCTGCTCTTTGAGCGCGTTGAGATTGAGCGTCGTAATCGGCAGTTGGTGCACGCGGTAGCCCTTGATCGTTCCGTCTTCCAGAGGGTTCGACTCGTAGGCGGCCTTCTTCAGATTCTCTTTGTTGAACTCGTCCGTGTTGACGATAATCGTGCCGCCGTCTTCGAGGTCTGAGAGGTTGACTTTGAGCGCCGCCGGGTTCATCGCAACGAGGACGTTCGGCTGGTCGCCGGGCGTGCGGATGTCCTGACTGGAAAAGTTCAACTGAAAGCCGGAGACGCCGGGGAGACTTCCGGCGGGGGCGCGAATCTCCGCAGGGAAGTCGGGCAGCGTCGAGATGTCGTTGCCGACAACCGCCGACGTGTTGGTAAACTGCGTCCCGGTTAACTGCATGCCGTCGCCGGAGTCTCCGGCAAAACGGATGGTGACGGTCTCAATCTCTTCGGAATGTTTCTGCTGCGGTTCGACGGGCGGATTCTCAATGATGGCGCTCATAATCTCTGAAAATTCCTTTGGTCTTTAGGGAATCGGATGTGGATGGCTCGACCGGCAGTGTCCATTGAAATGTTCTTACATCAGATCGGCGCATGCTCCGTTTTGCATTATGGTCTGGAGGATGGGCGCGTCCATGAGCACTACCCCGGTCTGAGATAATCTAGAAGCTGCCATCCCCAGATGGCGAGAGAGCTTCTTGTTTGCTGGACGCGAGATGATTGTAACACAGCGGCGCGCAGTGCGCCCAAGCTTCGCGCTGCGAGTTCACACACCTCCAGCTTAGTTTTCAGACGCTCAACTGAAATCTGCTCTCGGCTTAAACGGCGGTGATAACAAATCAAAAACCTCGCGCGTTTGAGATGTTTCATAGTCCTCAAACGCGCGAGGTTTTGCGGTCTCGATGAGGGCGGACGTTTAAACGCCCGGCGGGGACGATAGGGGCGAATCCTGACCGGTCGTCGAATCTTTCTTAACGGCACTGCTGCCGGTTGCAGAAGAAGAAGAAGATGTTCCGGCAGAGGCCGCCGCCGAAGAGGAAGTTGAAGACGGGGTCGCGGCTGAAGACGAGGAGGCCGTGCCTGTTTTCGACTGCTTCTCCTGCGCGTCTTTGAGTTGACTCATGCGGCAACTCCCCTCGAAGAGCGCGCCGTTTTCGATGACGAGCGCGGGCGTCTGAATGTTGCCCGTGACTTTGGCGACGCGCCCCATCTCGATACGTTTGGAGGCGATGATGTCGCCGTTAACCGTCCCGAAGATTTGCGCGACGGCTACTTCGACATTGGCGTCAACCTGTCCGTTGGTGCTGACGATGAGCGTGCCGTCGGAGGACGAGACGCGGCCTGAGAGATGGCCGTCAACACGCAGCATCCCCTTGAAGCTGGCCTCGCCTGTGAGCGTCGTGCCGTTGCCGACAAAGCCGGAGAGCGTCCCCTCTTTAATGTCGCGCGCCAGCGATTCGCTCTCGGTCACGGCGCGCGAGGTCGTTGATGTCTGGACGGGCGCTTGATAATAGTCGGAGGTGCCCGGCGCGGAAGATGCGCCGCCGCTCGCGCCGGTCGCGCTATTGGTTGAACTGCCTGTGCTGCCACTGCTGCCGTAAGAAGGGGATGTTTGCGGCGTGTGATCAGCCGTATCGTCTGTGTGCGGCTGGTCGCCTTTCGGATTTCTACCCGGTCTGAACATTTCTTATTCTCCCTGAAAGACTGTTGCGGTAAGCTCTCGGAATCAAAGTGCGTCTGGCAACAAAACCTTTAATTTCGAGATGGGAATTTCGCATGCGGCGCGCGCGCGCCGCATCTATTGTTCGTGGATGAAAGCCTGTCGAGAAAGGTCAGATGAACTTCGGATCGCTCGCCGAGCGACTTGCAGAACCCTTCTATGTCTGCAAAACTGGCTGATAATAAGTCAAATGATGCGCTAAAGTAAACAGCGACGTTGCCGCGCCGCGTCGAACAGCGCGCCTCTCAACTTAAAGCTATGCGCCCCGCTCTCGCGCCGCGTTTGCCAAATTCCCCGCCCGCACTTAAAATCAGCGGCGGCAAAGAAATAAAATATATGCTCTTTTGTATTGACGACAACTAGGCAATTCGCTACTCTACGCCAGACCCGACGTGCGCATACCTGATTAGGAACCAGTGTCGGTGCTCTTTGTTAGTCCAACGGATGGCTTAATTGCCAACTCAAATTGCCGAGCTGCATCATCACAAGCGAGGCTTGACACAGGACTTCAATTTATTTCCGTCGCTATAGTCTGCTGGCGAAAATGTCTTCGCCAGTCTAAAAAGTTTGAATAAACCAGAGCTAACCCCCACTGGAAAGGGAGGAAGAATTATGAGCAGGTATTTGGGTCGGACAGTTATTTCTTTCTGCTTAGCGGTCGCCATCCTCAGTATGTATACGATGGTCGCGTTGGCAGCGCCTGAACTAAAACAGGTCAAACTTTCTGGAGACATCAATGTTTCCGGCCAAGTCTCGGTCAATGGTCAAGAGATGATTTCCGGTGCCACCTTCTTTTCTCAGGGAAAGATCACGACCGCCGAAGACTCAACCGCCACCATTAGCCTCGGCAAACTAGGTCGCGTGCAATACTCGGAGAACACCGTGAGCACGCTCAGTTTTGTCGAGCAGGCGACGAGCGGGACGCTGGATGCCGGACAGATGCGCGTGTCGAAGCCGGAAGGCGTGACGGCAACTTTCACGACGAAAGACGGCGTAGTAGTCGCGGAGTCGCAAGAAGCGGCGCTGTTCTCGATAGACGTGACGAGTGGAAAAACTGTCGTGTCGGCGATAAGCGGGCATGTGCAGTTGAGAGCGAGCAAAGAGAGCAAAGAGTTGGCGGCCGGTGAGTCGGCTTCGGTCGGACAGGGTGGTGGCATGCCGGGCGGCAGCACCAACAGCGGCAACCAGCCGAGGATGACGAAACTAGCGATTGTGCTGGGCGGCGGCTTCTTAGCGGCCATCTTGATCGCCATGCTGCAAGATGATGACGACGATGATAACAATGGCGCGAACGGTGGCGTGATTATCAGCGCGAGCAGGTAATAGTTGTTGTCATAAGTTTTGGAATGAGGCGAGTCTTGCATCCGGCTCGCCTCTTCCATTTCCAGAGCTAGGCCGACGGGAAGAGTGACGCGCGTCGAGGGGAGGAAGGTGAGAGATGGCGGGTGAGATGCTCGAATTTAAAAGCAACGGGGGAACGACGCACGGTTATCTGTCGCTTCCGGCAGACGGACAGGGGCCGGGCGTTATCGTCTTGCAGGAATGGTGGGGGCTTGTGCCGCATATCAAGGATGTTGCCGACCGCTTCGCAAGCGAAGGCTTCGTGGCGCTCGCGCCAGACCTCTATCATGGGCGCTCGACCTCTTCGCCGGACGAGGCGGGCAAGCTGATGATGGCGCTCGATATTGACCAGACGGAGAAAGACTTGCGCGGCGCGGTTCATTTCTTGCTCCAACACGAGGCGACGACGGGCGAGAGCGTCGGGACGGTGGGTTTCTGCATGGGCGGCGTGCTGTCGCTCTATGCGGCGAGCAAAAACAGGCAGGTCGGCGCGTGCGTCGTCTTCTACGGCATTCACCCGAAGGTGCAGCCCGACTTTGAAAACCTCGCAGCGCCCGTGCTCGGTCTTTATGCGGAGAGAGACCAGTCCGTACCGCCCGCATCCGTGCACGAACTCGAAGCGAAGCTGAAATCTCTCGGCAAGCAGTCCGAGATGCACATCTACCCGGACGCGGATCACGCCTTCTTCAACGACACGCGCCCGGAAGTCTACAACGCCGAAGCCTCGGCGGACGCATGGCAGCGCACTATCCAATTCTTACGCCAGCATCTCGGACAGAAAGCCTAAACCGAAAAGCTTCTTATCTCACAATTCGCAACGCGCCCGGCATGATGCGAATCTCCGAGGGCGTCCCGCCGCGCACGTCGCCGTCGGCTTCGAGGCCGATCGCGTCTCTGGCAGTTCCTTCGATAACTTCGATGCGGACACGCGTGCCCCTCTCGATCCGTACTCGCGGGTTGGCGAGGTGGCCGCCGTGATGAATGCGTGTGAGTTCCCGCACGATTCCGGCGCGTGTTATCCCGCAGGCCGTGACGACATCAAGTTGCCCGTCGTCAATGAGCGCGGCGGGCGCGAAGTTCATGCCGCCGCCCGCGTATGCGCCGTTAACGACCGCGATTAAGTTTGTCGAGCATTCACGCCACGCGCCTTCGTCCAATTGAACACGGACGCGACGTTCGCGCCACGCGGCCAGCGCGTGCATCGCCGCCCACGCAAAACGCGCTTCGCCCGGCAGACGCCTGAGCGCATGCCCCTGCGCTGCCACATGCGCCGCGACCTCGGCTCCGATGCCGAGCGTCACCGCGTTGATTGAGACGAAGCGACGCGCGCCGCCCTCGACGCTTCCCAGCAGCACATCAACTTTGCGCGTCGTGTCTTCAGTCAAAGACATCCTTTCGGTAGCCGCCATTCTTTCAGCAGCAGACGTGCCACTTTCCGCTCCGGCGCGCGCGTCGCCGTACTCGATATTCCGACGACAATGTTTGACGAGTTTGCTCGTCCATTCTTCGAGCACGGCGCGACGGCCTCCGCTGAGTCCGCGCGCAAAATCGTCGCCCGTTCCGGCGGGCAGGACGGCGAGCGCAGCCGACGGATTGATGGCTTGCGGCAAGGCGTCATCTTTTAGCTCGTCGCATCTCTGGAAAAAGCCTGCGGCGACTTCGCTCAGCGTGCCGTCGCCGCCGACTGCGGCGATTGTCTCGTAGCCTTCGCGGAGCGAGGCGCGCGTCTGCTCCTGCGCGTCGCCTGCGTGTCGCGTCTCGTGCAGGTCAAAGGTGATGCCCTCTTGCGTGAGCGTCTCAAGGATGTCCGGCCATGCGCGGCGGGCGCGCGCGGCGTGGTGATTGACGATGACGAGCAAGGAAGCGGCAGACCTGTTCATGCGTTCCGCAACTTTAGCAGAAGACGACAAATCGTGAAGTGAAGAAATTTTTCTTTCTCAATCCACGAATGACGATTCACGATTCGCAGCTTTTTGAATTACGATTCACTCATGGCAAATGAACTGATGCGCGCCGTGCGGATTACGGCGCATGGCGGTGTAGAGGCACTCGAAGTCGGGGAGATGGCACGGCCTGTGGCGTCGGGCGACCGTGTGCGCGTGCGTGTCCGAGCCGCCGCGCTCAATCGCGCGGACATTTTGCAGCGGCGTGGATTCTATCCGGCTCCGCCGGGCGTGCCCACGGACGTGCCCGGCTTAGAGTTCGCGGGCGAGGTCGAACAAATCGGAGACGAGGCGCGGCGGTGGTCTGTCGGCGCGCGCGTATTCGGCATCACGGCGGGCGGAGCGCAGGCCGAGTATGTGGTCGTGCCCGAAAGCGCGCTCGCAGGCGTGCCGGACAATCTCAGTTGGACGGAGGCCGCCGCTGTGCCCGAAGTCTTCATCACGGCTCACGACGCGCTTTTCACACAGGCGCGTCTCGGGATGGGCGAGCGCGTGCTGATACATGCCGCCGGGTCGGGCGTCGGTACGGCGGCGATTCAACTCGCGCGGGCGGCGGGCGCAGGCGCAGTCTACGGGACGGCGCGCACGCAGGAGAAACTCGAACGGGCGCGCGGCTATGGATTGGACGAAGCGGTGGCGGTCGGAGACGAACCTGAAGCCTTCGCGCGCGCCGTGCGCGCATGGACGAATCGTGCGGGCGTCCACGTCATTCTCGATCTCGTCGGTGGCGATTACCTGACGGCAAACTTAGACGCGCTCGCCCTGCGCGGGCGCATGATGCTGGTCGGCACGCTCGGCGGCTCGCACGCGCCGCTCGACTTTCGCGCGGTGATGGGAAAACGGCTGAACATCATCGGCACGGTCTTGCGCGCACGCTCGACCGAAGAGAAGGCGCGAGCCGTCCGACACTTTGCGCGCCACGTTGTTCCGCTGCTTGCGCGCGGGCATGTGCGCCCGGTGATTGACAGCATCTACCCGCTCGGCGAAGTGCGTGCCGCCCACGAGCGTCTCGAATCCAACGAGACTTTCGGCAAAGTGGTCTTGGAAATCTAAGTTGATTTGGAAATCAGGCTGCTCATGTCCCGTAGGGACTTATCAAACCCGCTTCGACGCGTTTCAAAGTTCAAAGTTTAAAGTTAGAAACTGTTCTTTTGCCTTTAAACTTTGAACTTCATTGACGCCTGCTTGCGCCGACGGGGCTAATAAGAGAGAATGCTTAATAGTTCAACGAGGCGCGGCGTTTTCCCGCGTATTATCCGTTCTGATATTTTCAAGGAGACGAACACTAGTGAAAGCGGAATTAGAGCAGTTGATCGCTTTACAAAAAACAGATACCACCTTACGTGAACTACAAGCCGAGTTGGATGCCATTCCTCAAAGGCGCGCTGAGATCGAGAAAGAGTTCGATCAGCGCGCCTTTGAATTTAAGGCGATTGAGTCGCGCCGCGATGAAGCCCGGCAAAAACGCGCGCGGCTCGATACGGAACTGGCCGAGACGCGCGGCAAGGCTGAAAAGGCTGAGCGCGACCTGATGTCTTCAACCAACTCGAAAGCTTACGAGGCGGCCATCCGCGAGGCCGACGCCGCCAAAAAACACATCTCGACGTTGGAGACGCAAGTCCTCGAACAGATGGAAGCCACCGAGCAGGCCGAAAAAGAGATTGGGGATTACGAACCGCAAATCGCGCGCCTGCGTGACGAGATGGACGAAAAGATCAAGGCTTTCGAGCAACAGATTGAAGCGCGGACGGCAGAACTCGCGCGTCGTCGCATCGAGCGTGAACGCCTTCTCGCCGCCCTGCCGAAACAGATGAACGCGCTTTATAATCGCATCAGCGCGCGCATCCGCGACGGCGTCGCCGTGGCCGAGGCGCGCAATAATTCCTGCACCGCCTGCTTCATGTCCCTGCGCCCGCAGGTGATGTCCGAAATCCGCAGGGGCGACCAAATTATCATCTGCGACAATTGCGCCCGCATCCTCTACTATGTCCCCGCAGGACATGCGGAGCAGGTATCGTCGCTCTCGGCAAGATAGAAATCAGGCTTCAGTCGAAAATCAAAACCTCTCCGTGACCTCCAACGAGGCGGAGAGGTTTTCTGTTTTGAAAGAGGCTGCAAGATTGCGGCCCGCTTTTTGTTTGCAGAAAGACGAACAAGGCGCGCAACGTGCGGGCGACGGCGTACAAGCTTCCTTCTTAACCTGCGACGTGCGTCGTGGTTTTATTGAGTTTGGCGCGTTAAGTCGCGCTCATGGTGCGAGCGCAAGCAAGGGGCAGAAGAGGGACAGGTGCGAAATGGCAAGCACTGAGGTTGCAATTCAAACGAACACACCATTGGTCGCCGCGCTCGGAACTGTTACACGCGGGCGGCGCGCGAACTGGTGGAGAAGGCGCGGGGCGAAGCGGCGCGGTTTCTGGTATGAGACCGCCGACGGGCGTCGCATCAAGGACGAAACGGCTCTGGAACGCATCAAGTCGCTCGTCATCCCGCCCGCTTGGACTGAGGTGCGCGTCTCGCCATCGCTTCGCAGTTCTCTGCAAGCCATCGGTATAGACGCAGCCGGACGCGTGCAGCGCATCTATCATCCCTCGTTCGCGGCGAAGAGGCAGCAGCGCAAGTATGAGAAGATCGTCGGCTTCGGTGAATGCCTGCCGAAGTTGCGACAAAAAACGAATCAGGACATCTCGCAGGAAGGCTTATCGCGCGAGCGTGTGCTGGCCGTCGTCGTGCGCTTGATTAACGACCTCTATTTCCGCGTCGGCTCTGAAGAGAGCGTGAAGCGCTATCGTACCTACGGCGTGACGACGCTCCGCAATCGCCATCTGGAGATTAAACGCGGCGGTCGTCTGATCTTCAGCTTTGTCGGCAAGCACCATATCAAGCACCGCCGTATCGTCGTTGATGAAGACCTCGCCGCGCTGATGCGAGACATCAAGGCCATCGGCGGCTCGCGGCTGTTTCAGTATTACACAGAGGATGGACGCAAGCGCGCCATCAGCCCGCGCGACGTGAACAACTATATCAAGACGGCGACCTCAACGGAGTTTTCAGCCAAAGATTTTCGGACGTGGGGCGGGACGCTGCTGGCGGCGACCGAGTTGGCGGAACTGGGTTGCTGCGAGGAAGAGAAGGAGCGAAAACGGCGTGTCACGAAGGCCATCACACGTGTCGCGGAGCGGCTCGGCAACACCCCGACGGTGTGCCGTGGCAGCTACGTCCACCCGACCGTGTTGGAGTGCTATCTGAAAGGAACGACGCTCGAAGAGTTTCGCCCACGCAAGCAGCGCCGCATCAGCCGCCAGCAACCCGCATATCTGCCCGAAGAACAGGCGCTCATCAAACTGCTGCGCGCGCACTAAGCAAAGCATTAAAAGTTTCGCGCTAGTAATGTTCGCTCGTCTGGCGGCCTCCCTTTCCTTTCTTCTCGACTTTGCCGCCCTTCTTTTTTCCCTTTCGCTCGTCCGCGCCTTTCAGGGATGCGAGCGGCCACAGTTGATGCTCAATCTCAGCCAGCCCCGCCGCCAGCACAGCCTCGACGACCTCCTGCGCGGACTTGTAAGCGGGCGCGGCTTCGTCGAGCGGGACGCGCCCGTTCGTGTTGACGATGATGCCTGCTGCCGCGTACTCGTCATCAATCCCGCGCTGCGACAGCGTACGCCTCGCTTCGCCGCGCGAGAGGCGTCGGCCTGCGCCGTGATTGACCGAATAGCCGCTGTTCACAGCGTCTTTGAGCGGGCGCAAAATATAGCTCCAATCCTTATTGCTTCCCGGAATCAACACGGGATGGCCTCTCTCTTCCCACTGCGTTCCTTTGAGCGCGGGATGCCCTGCGGGAAAGGCGCGCGTCGCGCCCTTGCGATGCACCCACACCTCTCCGAACTCAGGATGCTGCTCCTTCTGCACGAGGTTGTGACTAATCTCATAGATGAGTTCCAACTCTTCGCCGAAGACTTCGCGGAATGCTTCCGACACCTGCTCAAAGATAATCAGGCGATTGAGGATGGCGAAGTTGCCGCCCGCCGCGACCGCGTTCAAGTAGTCTCGATAATGGCGCGAGTCGGGCATGAAGTAGCCGAGGTCAATGTCACGAATTTCCTGCGGGCGTTCTTCGCGCGCCATCTCGAAATAGTTGGTCGCCAGTCCATGACCGAAGCCGCGACTGCCCGTGTGCACCTGCACAAAGAGTGTTCCCGCCTGTTCCGACCTCTGCAACTCGATGAAGTGATTGCCGCCGCCGAGGCTCCCCAACTGGCTCAAGCCGCGCTCCGGCCTGCCCTTGCCGCCCCAAGGAATTTGCCAGTCGTCGTCAACCGGAATGCGATGACGCTCGGCGCTCGTGCGGTCAAAAGTCGCGCCGTATTTCTCCACGTAATACTCTGCCCCGCCACGCACCAGATTATTAAACTCCTGTTTCGACAATGCGCCGAGGCGGACACTCTTTCCGCCCGCCCCCATATCCACCCGCTCCATCACTGCCCGGTTGAACGCCAGACGCTTCTCCGCCGTCGCCCGCCCCGCCTCGACATTCGAGCGCGCCGACATCATCCCGCAGTTGTGTACGAACACTCCCGCATCAAGCGCGAAATTGCCATATTCAGGAACGGTCAAGCAGTAAACATCCGCATTCTCGTTCAACCATTCGACGGAGACGACTTTGTGATTGTATGCAGAAGGCAACCATTCATTCTTATATAGCGCAGGATGAACAACAACTACTTCACTCGTTTCATCACTGTTTGAGTAGAACGGCATCAGGGAAGTTTGAGGCGTCAAGTGTTGCGCCTGTTGATACGTTCCGTCGCGCAGCATAAACTCGTGGTCAGGGGTGCAGCGAATCTCCCTTCCGTTGTCGAGAGTCACTTTGACGAGCGGTGCATTCGTCCTCGTCTTCTTCGCCGTCGCTCTGGCGACGACAATCTTGTGTTCTCCGGTAATCGAGTAGACCAATATCTCTGCGCCCGTTGCTGCCAATTCGCCAATCGGATACGAGCAACCATCCACGACAGGAACGAGCGTGGCAGCCGTGAAGCACCCAATATCGTAACCGACAGGCCCCATTGCGACCGCTCCGGCATCGGCGTCTGTAATGAGGACGCAGCCGACGGGCACGCCGTAGCCGTAATGCGTATCGGGCGTGATGACGACGAGCCGCACGCCGGGGAAACGTGTGGCGTTGACGATCTGGCGATAGAGAATGTCTTCGGCTGCGTCGAGTAACGCGGCGGTGAGAAAGAGGCGGATGGGTGTGTCGCCCGTGTCTTCCGTTCTCAAGTTGTAGAAGCCGAAGCCGGAGGGACGCGCCAGATGTTTCCAGTTGTGTGCGTTCTTCAACTCTTTCGCGACTTTGAGAGCTTTTGCGTCTGCGTTCTTGTTGCTCATAACCAATCCTGAAAGCTTCTCCCGAACCTTGTTTTAAATGATATGACTTTTCTAGGTCGCCTTCGGCGGCGCAGCCGCGACGATTTCGGCGGCGATGTCGGAGATTGTTCGCGTTTCGTCAGCCGCGATGTGAACTGCGGCGAGACTGTATGACGACAATCTCTCTTCGTAAAGTTTTCGCGCCTTATCCGGCTCGCGTCCCAGAGGTCTCAATGCGCGCCCGTTCTGAATCCGTCGCCAGCACAACTGGAAAGGCGCGTCGAGCCAGACGGTGAGGCAGTGATGCTCAGACAGAACGGCTCGATTGCGTGCGAGCGTGAACGCACCGCCGCCGAGCGCGATGATGCGTGCCGCGCCCGCGTCTAATGCTTCACGCAGGGCGCGTGTCTCCGCTCGGCGAAACGCGGCTTCGCTCTCTTCGTCAATCAACTGCTGCGGCGTGCTCCCCTCGCGGCGGGTGATAAAAGCGTCGAGGTCAAGGTACGAACAATCGAGCAGACGCGCGAGCGCCCGCGCGATGGTTGTCTTGCCCGCGCCCATGAAACCCGTGATGACGATGCGCTGCTGTCCTGCGTTGTCAGCCATCTCGTCAGCTATACCCTCCGGGGAAGTTCCCGTCGAAACCGCCGGGCGGTCATCTTTCCGCCAGTGATTCAAGCACGTTGAAGAACTCCGGAAACGAGACCCCGACGCACTCCTGCGCGCCGGAGATTTCCGTCTCTCCTTCGGCTAAGAGCGCCGCGACGGCGAAGGCCATCGCGATGCGATGATCGCCGTAGGAGTCGAGCCGCGCGCCGCGCAACTGCGTGCGCCCTTCGACCTTCAAGCCGTCTTCGTACTCTTCGACGCGCGCGCCCATCGCGCGCAAATTCTCGACCGTCGCGCTGATGCGGTCTGATTCCTTAATGCGCAACTCTTTCGCATCACGAATTTCCAGACCGCCCTCGACCTGTGTCCCGACTACCGCCAGCACCGGCAACTCGTCAATCAACTGCGCGATGCGCGCCCCGCGTAACACATGCGCGGCCTCGCCCCCTCTGCCGACCGGCTCGTTGCACTGCTCGCGCTCTTCGGAAGTGCGCGCATCAACTCCGAGATGCCGGAGCGTTTCGAGTATCTGCGTGCGCGTCGGGTTGAGGCCGATGCCGTCTAAAGTCAACTGCGAACCGGGCAGTAGCGCGGCGGCGGCGACGAGAAACGACGCCGCAGAGATGTCACCCGGCACGTCAATATCGTGCGCCTCGAAGCTCTCCAACCCCTCGATTGACACGGCTAGAGACAAAGAGCCGTCTGTGCGCACGGCCTCGCTCGTCTCGACGGCGACGCCCAGCCAGCGGAGCATGCGTTCTGTGTGATCGCGTGTCGGCGTGCGTGATTCGACGACGGTCGTGCGCCCACGCGCGCCGAGACCGGCGAGCAGGATGCACGACTTGACCTGCGCGCTCGCCACAGGCATCTCGTAATGAAGCGGCGCGAGCGGTCGGCGGCCTTCGACACCGAGCGGCGCATGTCCCTCTTCCGAAGCGATGCGCGCACCCATCCGCGCGAGCGGTTCGATAATTCTCTGCATCGGGCGTTTGCTCAGCGAATCGTCACCCGTGAGCGTCGAGGTGAACGGCTGCGCGGCGAGCACGCCCGCCAGCATCCGCATCGTCGAGCCGCTGTTGCCGCAATCGAGCGGGCTGGTCGAAGGACTAAAAGTCGGCGCGTCGTCTTCGCGCCCCGCTCCGCGTCCATGCCCGACGCCTTCGAGATGGACGGTGTTTTCGTCTCTTTCGACATGGACGCCGAGTTGTTCGAGACAACGAAGAGTCGCGGCACAATCGGCGCTCGTCGAATAGTTACTAATCACACACCGCCCGCGCGCCAGTGCCGCGATGGTGGCCGCTCGATGAGAAATGGACTTATCGCCCGGCAGCGACGAGACAACGCCTCGCAGACGCCTCGCTGGTTGAATCTTCATGTTGCAATCTTAGCAGAGGTCGGAGTCGGCGGTCAGAGGTTAGTGGAAGTCAGTTCAGGTTTTAACTAGTCTCCGGCCTCTGACCGTCAATCTCTGATTTCTTGACAGGCGAGCGGCGGGCATGGTACACCGTCCAAGCTTCCAGTTAGCTTTCCAATGTTCTTAGGTGGCAGCGATGCCCCTGTCTGGATTTTCGGAATCAGGCAGTCAGGCCGCAGTCTTTGAATCGTGACTGAAGAGACGACCGACATCACTTTGCCGAGCCGCATTGAATCAATCGCGGAAGCGGCAACCGCAGCAGCGGAGGTCGCGGGGCGTTCAGGCTTCGCCGAGGACGCGCTGTTCGGAATTGACATGGCCGTGCGCGAGGCCGTCACGAATGCAGTGCTTCACGGCAACGGGCTGGACGAGAGCAAAACGGTCGAACTCGGCCTCATTCAACAAGGCTCGACTCTCGTCATCACCGTGCGCGACCGGGGCATAGGCTTCGACCCGTCTTCCGTGCCCGACCCGACCGAGGCGCAGAACCTTTTGAAAGCTTCCGGGCGCGGCATCCTTTTCATGCGTTCCTTTATGGATGAGGTCACATGGGAGCGCCACCCACAGGGCGGAACCGTCGTTCGCATGACGAAGAAAAGATAAAAGTTTTTCAGTTTTAAGGCTGACTTCTGAAAACTGAAAACCGAAAACTGAAAACTATTATAAGGAGATTCCCGCAATGGCTGAATTGAATATCAGAGAGCGTCAGGCCGGTGATGTGACCATCCTCGACATGGAGGGGAAAATTACTATCGGTGAAGGCAGCGTCGCCGTCCGCAGCGCCGTCCGCCGCCTGCTCGAAGAAGGCAAAAAGAAGATTCTGCTCAATCTCGCCGCCGTCGGCTACGTTGATTCGAGCGGCATCGGCGAACTCGTCTCGTCGTTTACGACGATTAACCGTGAGGGCGGACAACTCAAGTTGCTCAATCTGACCCAGAAGATTCAAGACCTGCTGGCGATCACCAAGCTCCTGACCGTCTTCGACGTTTACGAAGACGAGTCATCTGCACTCAACAGCTACAAGTAACAGCAGCCGCGAGTGACAAGGGGATCAGTGACGAGCAGAACCGGAAACAGTTATCAGTAGCCAGCTTTCAGTAACAGTAAAGAATTATCCGTAGCGAAGCTGTCTTTAACTCGTCACTGCTTTTATGTTTCGTGCTGCCTTTCGCCGTCTGCTCGCGATTGACGATCCACCGGAGCGGACGGCGTTCGCTTTTTCCGTCGGCGTCTTTATCGCCTTCTCGCCCTTTCTCGGTCTGCACACGATTCTGGCGACAGCGCTCGCGCTCATCTTCCGCTTCAACAAAATCGCCATCTACGCCGGGACGTTCGTCAACAACCCGTTTCTGACGCTCGTCCCGATTATCGTCGCCTCATACGCCATCGGCGCATTCATGCTCGGACGCCCCATCCGGCTCGACGCCGCGAAGATGGAACTTCTCAGCGACCCACATCTCCTGACAGCAAATTACTGGCGTGCGCTCGCCGCCCAGAGTTGGGACGTTTTGCTGCCCTTCGCCATCGGCGGAACTGCCCTCTCCATCATTTGTTCGCTGGCCGCCTATCCTGTTACCTTACAACTGCTACGAACAAAAGCCAGGCGGAGAGTAAGGCGGAAGGATGAAGGATGAAGGCGGAAATTCCGGCGGTTACCAAGCAACGTTCATTTGAACCGTTCTCTTTGGCACAGCGTTTCTTTCATCCTTCTGGCTTCCGCCTTCCGCCTTGCTTTTGGGCATCCGGGGCGGTGCGGCGAGCATCTCTACAGACGTTTATCGCGGGCAGTTTACTGAAACCCGCGCCGTTTGCGACCGGGAAGATTTCACGCCGGAATTTCCGCTAACTTTATGAAGAAACTGTTTTTTCTAATCCCTATACTTTTATGCGCTTCAGCAGTCGCCACGGCGCAGAACAACCAGACCAACACGCCGCGCGCGAACGCGTCTCCGACGCCGGCGAAAGCTCAACCGTCAACGGCAGCGCGACAGACGCCGACCGCGCCCCGCTCCGGCCTCGATCTCGGAGAATACGGCGTGGAGTTTGCGCCGGATGCGCGCTTGATTGTCGTGATGGCGGCGCTTGACGCCGCCGGGTGGGATGCGGGCGTCGAGCCGACGCAGTTCCGCCAGATAGTCAGGCGCGATAACGCGAACCTTGACCCGGTCTTGCGCGCTCGCATGCAGGATTTCTACACGCGCTCAAAGTTGCCGGGTCAGAGGACGCCCGCCGAACAGGCCGCGCGCTACGTCTCGCTCGCCTATACGCTCGGCCCCGCGCCGAACTTTGAAGCGCCGCCGCGCACGGACGACCTGCCCGCCAGCGTCCTCGACGTGCTCGACTTCGTGCCGCTCGTGCGCGAGTTCTACACGCGCGCGAAGATGGAAGAGCGGCTGCCCGAATACCTGCGAGCGCACCGCGCCGAGGGCGATCAGTTGCGCCTGCCAACCAGCCGGATGGTGCGCGACGTGCTCTCTTACCTGCATATTCAACCCATCACGACAGCGGTCGAACGCATCATCACCCCCGACCCTTCGCGCGAGCGTTCCAAAAAGGGCGAGCAGCCAAAGCGCATCACCATCGCGCACGAGCACGCGCGTCGTTTTCTCATCGTGCCCGACCTGCTGGCTGCGCCCGGAGCAATCAACTTTCGCGTTATCGGCGACGACTACTACGCGATTGTGCCGCCCGGCATAGACCCCGCTGCGTCCGAGTTGCGTCGCGCCTACATTCAATATGTCGTTGATCCGCTCGTCATGCGTTTCAACCGCGCCATCACCGCCAAGCGCGCGGAGATTAAGCAACTGCTCGACGCGCAGGTTGCCAAAGGCAACGCCGAACTTTCGCCTGACGTATTTCTGACCGTCGCGCGCTCGCTCGTCGTCGCCGCTGACGCGCGCATGAACGAGACCGCGCGTCTGAACAATTTGCAGGACGAAATTAGCCGTCGGCTCCAGAGCGCGACAACGGAAGCGACGCGCGCTCCGATCATCACAGAGTCGCAGGAGTCGCGCGCCGCCATCGAAGATGCTACGGTCGCTCAACTCGCCGAAAGCTATGAACGGGGCGCGGTGCTCGCCTTCTATTTCGCAGACCAACTGCGCGGCCTTGAAACCTCCGGCTTCGACATCTCGAACTTCTTCAGCGATATGGTCACGTCCATCGAGACGACGCGCGAGAGTCGTCGGCCAGCCGAATACGCGGTGGCGGTCAAGCGTTTCGCAGAAGCACGCGGGCGGGCGCGGGCGGCCGCCGAGGCGGCCAACGCCGAGGCAGGCAGCGCGCCGCAGACCGAACAGCGCAAGGCTCTGATTAAGAGTCTCGACGATGTTGACCAGTTGGTGCGGCTGAAAAATTACGAGGCGGCGGAGACGCGCCTGCGCGCGATGGTCGAGGAATTTCGTGGCGAGCCGCGCGTCTTCTATGCGCTCGGACAGGTCGCCAGCGTCTCGGCGCAAGATGCGTTTGATGAAAACTTGCAGGCCGAACGCCTGACGCGCGCGCTCTCTTTCTATCGTCAGGCGATCATGTCCGCTTAGCGCGATGTGGACAGCGCGCTGATTTCGCGCGCGCACGCCGCGAGCGGTCGCATCCTCGTCTTTCTCGAACGGAAGGCGGAGGCGCTCAAGGAATTGGACGCGGCAATTGCTGTCGGAGACGTGAAGGGCGGCGCGTACATGGAAGCATTAGCCGAGAAGAGAAAGCTCACCGGACAACCCTAAAGCGAGCATCCCGTAAGCTGATAAGTCACGTGTTAGCCCCGGAGGGGCGGGGGGTTTTTTTAAGCCGGGGGGGGGCGCGGGGGGGGGGGAAGTGTGGCCCCCCCG
>CAXTRQ010000052.1:6979-14075 GCA_964246705.1 uncultured Pyrinomonadaceae bacterium | reverse complement strand
TCGTCGGTTTAATGAGCGGTATGCTCAAGAGACGCGGCGAGAGCATCACACGGGGAATGGTCGTCGTGATGCTTGGCAGCAGCATCTCGACGCGCGGGAGGCTGATAGTCGCCATCGGCGCGAGCATCATCATGCCGGGATTGAAGAGAGAGGGCGAATCTCGCCGTTCGGGCGTGACTTTTAGGCTGCGCGTCTTGCGGTCGCGGATGATGCCGAGGGTAATCTCGCCCTGCTCTTTGCGGTTGATGATGCGCGAGAGGTCGCCCGCCTCTTCGATGCGCTCGCCGTCGGCCTCCGTGATGACATCTCCGGCCTTGAGTCCGGCCTTGTCCGCCGGGCTGTGCTCTTCGACCGAAGAGACGAGGATACCGCCGTGCGGGACACCGAAATAGTCCGCGAGTTGCTTAGCGAGCGGCGTGGTGAAAACTCCGATGCGACGATTGTTGCCGCTGAGTAAAAACTGAGAGCCGCCCGGATTGTTGCGGCTCAACTCTTCAAATCGGCGGCGCGCTTCCTCTGCGCGTTGGCGCGTCTCTTCGCTGCTCCGGCGTAACTCTTCCGCGCGACGGCGCAGCAGTTCATTTTCACGATCCGAATCTGAGCCTGCATAGACTTGCGCGAAGTTCCGGCGTTTGTCGAGCTTGACGCTCAGTTCCTGCTCGCTCCCGCCGCGTCGAATGGTCACGCGCGCGGTGTGTTCCGGCGACGATTCGTCAATCAGGCGCTTGAGTTTGATCCAACTGCCCACCGGCTCGCCGTCGAATTTGGTGATGACATCATTTTCGCGCAGTCCCACGCGTTCGGCAGGACTGCCCTTGACGATATTGGTCACGAGAGCGCCGAGCGGCTCGCCCGTCACACCATGACTGCTCAAGTTTTCGCGCGTCGCATCTTCGACCGTCACGCCGAGAAAATTGCCCAGCGAGAAAGTTCGGACGTATGGAACGGCAGGAATCGCAGGCACAGCAGGCACAGCAGGCACAGCAGGCACAGGAGCGACGGGTGTCATCCCATCCTGCGGCGGCAGTGCCGTCGTGGCGATGACCGCCAGAGCGGGCGGCGCAGGGGCAACGGGCGCGAGCGGCGCGAGCGGCGCAATCTGTGCAGAGAGATTCGGACTGGCTGTGACGAAGATAACCAAAGCGGTGAGTGTAAACAGCAGCTTCTTGTTCATGGCAAAGACAATCCTCCAAAAAGGGTTTTCCAACGCCTTGCACGCCCGGCGCACGCGCAGGTTCCGAAATTTTCCCGCCCGTTTGAAAAATCCGTCGGGCGCGCGTGTGCCCCGGTAGCGATTATAGTTTTTAAGCCACGGAGAAGCGATAATTTCCCAGCCCCGGAGGGACGACAAAGTTTTGGAGGCGACGAAGGGGCTTGTGCGGCGGCCTTCACGAAAGCTAAACTTCACGGCGCGCACATGAAAAGAGCACACGTGATTGAAGAGACGCGGGCGACGCCGCAGCGGCAGGCGGGCGCGTTGAAGATTCTCGACATCGGCTGCGGCAAGCATAAGACGCCGGGCGCTATCGGCCTCGACAGCAACCCGCGCACGCAGGCGGACGTGATTCACAGTCTCGACGCCTTCCCCTACCCGTTCCCCGACGACGAATTCGATTTAATCATCGGCAATCAGGTAATCGAACATGTCGAGGACGTGCTCGCCGTGATGGCCGAACTGCACCGCATCGCACGCCCCGGCGCGCTCGTCCGGCTCGACACGCCGCATTATTCAGACATCGCCTCCTTCACCGACCCGACGCACAAACATCACCTCACAACCGAGTCGTTCGCCTACTTCACGGGCAAGCGTCCCGACTTCGATTTCTACAGCGAGGTCAGTTTCCGACCGCGCCTCATCCGCGTCACGATGCTGAAGTTGTGGCGCGCGCTCGGCCTCGAGTTGTTGGTCAATAGCTGCAACCGTTATCCCGCGCTCAGGTTCTTCCGCCGCTTCTGGGAAACTTATCTGTGCTTTATCATTCGCGGCAAAACAATCTATTTTGAACTCGAAGTGCTCAAGTAAATTTCCCGAAGAATCGAAAGATTCGACACAGGACTTTTCACAGGGAGGAGATCAGGATGGCAACCGGAGCGAAACAAGCAACGAAGCAGCCGCGCGGCGAGCGCAGGACGGACGGCGAGACGCGCACGCGTTCAGGCGAACCGACGAGGAAAGATCAGATCATCGCGCTCTTCCTGTCAGGGATGGGCGAAGTCGAAGACATCTCGATTATCACGGGCGCGCGTCCCTCTTACGTCGGCACGGTGCTACAAGAGGCGGGACTCGTGAGCGGTTATTTCGACCTCTACACCTCGACCGCCCATCCGATGAACGTCTACTCGAAATTCTTCGCCAACAAACTGAGCTTCAAAGATGAAGAGTCGGCGCGCGCGAGCGTCGAATTGATTGATCGCCTGCACCGCCAGTTTGAATTCGGGGGCGACCGCGCCGGGCAGCACCACGCGCTCTCGATGGCGCTCACGATGTTCGACCGCGCCCGCTGGACGGGTAAAGGGCGCGAAGCGGAAATCTTCCGCGAGTGGTTGACGGCGCGGCTCTCTGAAGCCGACTTCTCAACCGGCGAAAACCCCGAAGACGTGTCTGAATCTGAGGAACCGGAAGAGGACGGCGAAACACTGCACGAGCCGACGCCGGAGGATGTCGGATAGGAGCAGTTAACCAGAAGTTTCACCCGCACACGTCAAAGAAACTTGATGAGATTACAACTGAATGAATGTCTAAAAACCCTTTCAGGGTCTTCCGCTCTTTCCGTGTACGCTCAGATAGTCGCTGCGCTGCTCTTGCTGGTCTGCCTGCTGCCCGCGCAGGCGCGCGCCGACCGCGTTGACGACTACATCAGGGAGCGGATGGAGCGGCGGCACATTCCCGGCGTCGCTTTAGCCGTCGTGCGCGATGGAAAGATTATCAAGGCGCGAGGCTACGGGCTGGCGAGCGTCGAGTTGAAAGTGCCGGTAACGCCGGAGACGGTCTTCGAGATCGGTTCGGTCTCGAAGCAAATTACTGCCGCCGCCGTGATGCTGCTTGTCGAAGACGGCAAGCTCGCGCTCGATGAGCGCGTCGGCAAATATCTTCCGAGCGCGCCCGCGTCGTGGAGCGGCGTGACCGTGCGACACCTGCTGACGCACACGCACGGCATCAGAAACTATACGGGTCTTCCCGGCTTCGAGTTGACCGAACATCTCTCGCGCGATGAATTCATCAAGAGAATCTCGCAGTATCCTGCGAACTTCGCGCCGGGCGATTCGTGGAGCTACACCAACACGGGCTATAACCTGCTCGGCCTCATCATCGAAGCCGTGAGCGGGCGCACTTACTGGCAGTTCGTTCGGGAGCGCATCTTTCGTCCGCTCGCCATGAACGAAAGCGCCGACCGCGATCCCAAGTACATCATCAAAAATCGGGCGAACGGTTACGAGTGGCAGAAGGGCGCGCTCACCGGGCGCGACTACGATTTGACGGATGTCTTTTCGGCGGGCGCAATCGTCTCGACCGTGCTCGATCTCGCAAAGTGGGACGCCGCGCTCTACACCGGGCGACTGCTGAAGCGCGAGAGTCTCGAACAAATCTGGACGCCCGTACGCTTGAACGACGGCAGCACTTATCCTTACGGCTTTGGCTGGTACATCGAAAACTTTCGAGGGCACAGCCGCGTCCGCCACAACGGGCAGACCGCAGGCTTCGCCGCACATATCGCGCGCTACGGGCAAGAACGCCTGACATTCATCGTGCTGACGAATCTCGGCGACAGCGGCCTCGGCGGAGAGGTCGGCCTCGGCCTCGCCAAGCTCTACATCCCCTCGCTCTCCCTGCGCGCACTCAAAACTCAAAGTGACGCGGACGCGCAGACCTCCGCGCGTCTGGAAACAATTTTGCGCGCACGCCTCGCGGGTCGAGTTGAAGAGCAGATGTGGACGACAGAAGGGCGCAAGGCGTTGTCCGACGAGGACGAGAGACAGAGTTGGCAGCGTCTCTCAAGCTATGGCGCGCTTAAATCTTTCGCCTTGACGGGAAGTGAAACAACGAGCAAGGCGCGTGTGCTCCATTACAAAGCCGCGCTCGGCTCTCATCTACTCCTCCTCAAATTCACGCTCGCCGCAGACGACAAGATTGCCGAGATGAGCGTCGAAGAGGAAGAGTGAAGAGGCTGCGAATTCTCAAATTCTTCTTTGCGTCTTCGCGTGAAACTCTTTGACGAAGGAAGAAGAAAGTTTCACGCGAAGACGCGAAGAAGACAAATTAACATCGAGATAAATGTCCGACACAAAACCAGAGAGGCTCCGCACGAATGTTGAGGATGAGAGCAGAGATGTTTTCACACGCGCCTCTCCCATCCTGTTGGCATCGGTCGTGTTGCTGTTCATCGCCGCGCGGCTGTGGCGTCTAACGAGTTCGTGTCTGTGGTTCGACGAGATTTTCAGCGTGCATGCGGCGCGGCACGATTGGGCTGGGATGTTTCGCTTTGTCGCGGCAGATTTGATTCACCCACCGCTCTTTTACGTGCTGCTCAAAATTTGGATGGCGCTCGGTGGGGAATCGCTCCTGTGGTTGCGGCTGTTCCCGGCGCTTTCGGCCGTTGCGTGCATCGCGCCGTTCGTGCTGCTGTGCCGCGAGTTGAAACTGACGGCGGCGCAGACGAATCTCGCGCTGCTGCTGATGGCCGCCAATGGCTATCTCATCAAGTATGCGCAGGAGGTACGCATGTACAGCCTGCTGCTCTTCTTCACGCTCGTCTCGCTGTGGCTCTTTGTCCGGTTCGTCAAAGCGGATGACAAAACCGCAGGCAATAGAAAACTTCTGCTCGCACTCTTCGTCGTCAACCTGCTCGTCGTCTATACACATTATTACGGCTGGCTGGTCGTCTCGACGGAGGCGATTTTTCTACTCATCGCCGGGCGGCGCAAGCTACGCGGCTTCTCGATAGTTCTGGGAGCCATCGCGCTCGGCTTCGCGCCGTGGGCTTACGCGGTGGCGCACGTGGCGCGGGTGGGTCAGGGACTACAACAGAACATCGGTTGGGTGTCGCGTCCCGGTCTCTCTGATGTCGCGCAGTTTCTCGTCCTGCTCAACGAGCCTTTCTATTTTCGACAGAGTTCCGACGAACTGCTCTACGCGCGTTTGAGCGCGCCGCTCGGCCTTCTGCTCTTTGGCCTCTCAATTTTGTTTCTGCTCTGGCGCATCTTTGGAGAGCGCGCGTCGAAACGGAATCCGCAGGACGCGTCGAAACAAATTTCATTGGACGCCGGTGCAGGATTGCTCTTCGGGCTTCTCGTCTTCATCCTTCTTCCAGTCCTCTCCGCGCTCTTTTTGAGTTGGCTGCTTCCGCAATCCGTCTGGGGCACGCGCCACCTGATTATCGTCGCCGCGCCCTACCTGCTGCTCGCCGCGCTGGCGCTCGGACGCCTCCGCCCCCTCTGGCTCAAGGCGGTGGCGCTCGTCGTCCTCGGCGGCTGGCTCGCCTTCGCAGGACTTTCCTTGCTCGTCCGCCGCCCGCGCGCTTATATCTGGTGCTCTTGGGAAAGATTGATCGCGCAGTTGATTCAAAGCCAACACGCGACGAAGGACGCAGCCACGGACGAGGCGACGACGGACAACATCTACGCCTTTGAAGAACTCGTGGCCTATCATCTCTGGTTCGCTCTCGACTCGTCTGGGAAGAAGAATTTTAAGGTCACGATCATCAAGAACGTTCCGGGCATCGCGGAAGACCCGGCCTACTTTCTGCCGCGCGCCTTTGATGAAGTAAAGACGGGCGACCTCTCTGCCGCGACGGCTCAAGAAAGATTCTGGGTGGCCTTCCGTGACGTGGAGTTAAACGAGCAGCATCCGCCTCTGAAAATCTTGAAGGAGCGCGGCTATCGCATCACCAACATTCTCGAAGAGAGCGCACAGGGTCAACGCGCCTTCCTCATCGAACTTCGCCGCTAAGAAAACGAAGAGTTGGGCGGTTGAATTTCAGCCGGTAATTTTTCGATAGACCTCGCGCCCGTCGCTGCTGACTTCGAGGGCGATTTTGTTTTCGGAGTGGGCGAGGTCGAGGTGTGCGACGGCCTCGGAGACGGCGAGGAAACGGTGTACGTCCGTCGAGCCGGGAAATAGTTCGCGTGCTACGTCAAAGGCGGTTGCGCCCTCACGCGGGACGAGGCGGATGACATCCTGTTGGCGTTCGCTGATGGCGCGCAGGTAACGATTGAAAAGTTCTTCATAGTCGTTGACGGCTTCGCCGTGCCCGCCGTAGACGAGCGTCGGCGAGAGCGAGCGGATGCGCGCGAGGCTCACCAGATATTCAGCGAGCGAGCGGAAGCGGCGCGTGGGGTCTATAGGGTCGGGCGAAAGAACGGGGTTCGGCGTGATGCGCTTTAAGACGCAATCGCCCGCGATTAAGGTGCGGTCGGCTTCGCGCAGGAAAGAGCACGAGCCGGGCGTGTGTCCCGGCGTGTGGACGACGCGCAGTGCGCCGGTTGCAAATTCCAGTTCAGCATTATCTTTCAGTTCCGAATGCTCTCCATCAGCGAGCGCGTCGGCGAGCGCACGCACAGATTCGTAGGTCTCGCGCATGAGAGCAATCTCTTCCGTCGGGACGCCCGCGCGCTCCAACAACGTGCGGTGCTCGACGTATTCGAGTCGTCCGACGCGATGTCCTGTCTCCCAACCGTGGACGAGAACTTCGGCGTCCTTCGCTTCGTCGCGTAGCTGTTTCGCCAACCCGCAATGATCCTCGTGCGCGTGCGTCAGGATGATGCGACGAATGTCCGAGACGCGAAAGCGTGCGCGCCGCAAGCCTTCCTTCAAAGCCTCCAGAGCCTCGCGCGTCTTCGGCCCCGTGTCAATCAACGTCAAGGGGTCTTCCGCGATGAGATAGCAGTTGACCGGCCCGACATAGAACGGCGTGGGAACGATGATCGGAATAATTCGCATTGAGTATGGGTTAAAGGCTTTTTGAATTTTGCCCCGTGAGAGGCAGTTGGAAATAGCCCGACGATTTATCGCCGGGGAAGCAAGTTAGATAAAACGTCGAGTACCCGGGGGGCCCGGGGTAGAAAATGACTTAGACGGCGAATATTTAGTTAGTAAAGA
>CAXTRQ010000052.1:0-6969 GCA_964246705.1 uncultured Pyrinomonadaceae bacterium | reverse complement strand
CCACCAAATTATCTCCCCCCGGCCCCCCCCGGGACTCGTCCAACAATTACCGCCGTGCTCCCAGCGACAAATCGCCGGGCTATTTTCATGCGTCCCGGCGGGACGGAAAATCAATACACATACTTGTTGGCCTGAATCATCGCGTCGGCGATGCGTTGGCGCGCGGCGATGGTGTTGGTCGGCGTGCTCTTTGTGAAGCGGCGGAGCGCGGCGAGCAGTGTGCGGAGTTCGTCGCCTTCGCTCATCGCGGAGAGCGTCACTTTGGCGCGCGCGTTGATGCGCTCGACGGCGTCTGTGCAGAAGACGCGCGTCATATCAATGTAGCGCGCAGCCTTTTCCTCGCCCTGCGCGGCGGCCAGTTTTTGCGTGCGAAGAATGGCCGACTCCATCGCGTAAGTGTCCATGATGATGTCGGCTGCGCCCATCAAAATCTCCTGCTGCTCGGAGAGCGCCGCCATGTATTTCTGCGCCGCCGTGCCGAGCACCATGAGGGCGATTTTCTTGGCGTTCTGCGCGAGCTTCACTTCAGCCGCCAGTACGCCTTCGTCTTCATCCAGAGAACCGAGCGAGGGCGACAGGACTTCCTCCATCAACTTTTGCGCGGCGGGCAACAGTGCGAGTTGACCACTGATGGCGCGCTTCATCAACATGCCGGGGATGAGCATCCGGTTGATTTCATTCGTGCCCTCGAAGATGCGATTGATGCGCGAGTCGCGGTAGGCGCGCTCCGCCGGGTAGTCCGCCGAATAACCGTAGCCGCCGTAAATCTGCACCATCTCGTCGGCGACGAAATCGCAGTATTCCGAAAGCGCCACTTTGATAATCGAGCACTCGGCGGCGAACTCTTCAATCGCGCGCAGTTTCGCGTCGGAATCTTTCGTGTCGCCGATGGCGGCGATGCCCGCTTCGATAAGTCCGAGCGTGCGATAGATCATCGCCTCGCCGATCCATGTTTTAATCGCCATCTCACCGAGCTTCGCTTTAATCGCGCCGAAAGATGAGATGGGCTTGCCGAACTGATGTCGCTCGTTGGCGTAGCGCACAGCCTCTTGCATCATCAGCTTCATGCCGCCCGAACACATCGCGCCCAGTTTGAAGCGTCCGATGTTGAGAATATTAAACGCGATCTTATGGCCTTTGCCGACCTCGCCCAGAAGATTTTCGACGGGCGTTCTGACATCCGAGAGGACGAGCGCAGTGGTCGAAGAACCCTTGATGCCCATCTTGTGCTCTTCCGCGCCGTTCTGTAGGCCATCCTGCCGCTCGACGATGAAGGCGGAAAATTTGTCGCCGTCAACTTTGGCGAAGACCACGAAGAGGTCTGCGAAACCGCCGTTGGTAATCCACATCTTCTCGCCGTTCAAGATATATTGCGTGCCGTCCTCGCTCAATCGCGCCGTCGCTTTCGCCGCCATCGCGTCTGAGCCTGAGCCGGATTCCGTCAGAGCGTAAGCGGTGATGAGTTCGCCCCCGGCGATGCGCGGCAGATACTTTCGTTTGGCTTCTTCCGTGGCGAAATAGACGATGGGCAGCAGCCCGATACCGCTCTGTGCGCCGAGCGTCGTGGCGAATGAAGCCGAGCGACCGATATTCTCGCCGATGAGCGCGCTGCTGGTCTGATCGAGTCCAAGCCCGCCGTACTCTTCGGGGATGTTCGCGCCGATAAGTCCAAGCTCCGAGGCTTTCGAGACCAGCGAGCGCGCCAACTTCCAATCGTGCTTTTCCAATTCGGGAATGTGCGGCAGCACTTCCGCGTCAACGAACTGGCGCGTCGTCTCGGCGATCATGCGATGCTCTTCCGTGAAATCTTCAGGCGTAAAAATCTCTTCGGGCGTGCGCTCTTCGATGAGAAAACTTCCGCCCGCAATCATCTTTTTATCTTCAACTACGGCTGACATCAGGCTTATCCTTTCTTAAAAGCAGTGACAAGTGATGAGCAAGCGCAGGTTTTAACTTTTCACCTGTCACTCGTCGCTTGCCACTTGAGTGTTATTGCATTCGTTCAAAAATTCCGGCAGCGCCCATGCCGCCGCCCACGCACATGGTAACCATCGCATAGCGCCCGTTGCGGCGTTCGAGTTCGCCGAGAGCGGTCGCCGTCAGTTTCGCACCCGTGCAGCCTAGAGGGTGACCGAGCGCAATCGCGCCGCCGTTGACGTTGACGCGTTCAGGGTCTAATCCGAGCGTGCGAATCACGGCGAGCGATTGCGCGGCGAAGGCTTCATTGAGTTCGATTACATCAATCTCGTCTTGCGTGAGACCCGCGATCTTGAGAGCTTTTGGAATCGCATAGACGGGGCCGATGCCCATCTCTTCGGGCGGGCATCCGGCGGTCGCATAGGCGACAAAGCGCGCCAGCGGTCGCAAGCCCAATTCGCGCGCGCGCGCTGCGGACATGATGACAACCGCCGCCGCGCCGTCCGACATCTGCGAAGCGTTGCCCGCCGTAATCGTCCCCTTCAGGTGAAACGCGGGCTTGAGCTTTGCGAGGCTCTCTTCCGAAGTATCGCGCCGCACGCCCTCGTCTTTTTGAAAGACGGACTCGCGCCGCTCTTTCTTTCCCTTCTCGTTCAACTCTTCAAACACGACGTTGAGCGTCACAATCTCTCCGTCGAACTTGCCCTCGTCCTGCGCCGCCGCCGCGCGCTGGTGAGAGCGCAGAGCGAACGCGTCCTGCTCGTCGCGCGAGATTTCATACTTGCGCGCGACGTTCTCGGTCGCCAACCCCATGTTGAGATAAAAGTCCGGGTAGTGCTCGACGAGGTAAGGGTTCGGGCGAATGATGTGGCCGCCCATCGGAATCATGGACATCGTCTCAAGGCCGCCCGCAACGATTACGTCGGCGCTGCCCGTGCGTATCCGGTCGGCGGCAATCGCGATGGATTGCAGCCCCGAAGAGCAGAAACGATTAATCGTCATCGCGGAAGTTTCGACCGGCAGCCCGGCGCGAATCGCTGCCGCCCGCGCCACGTTCATGCCCTGCTCTGCCTCCGGCATCGCGCAACCCATAATCACATCTTCAACCTGCGCCCCGTCCAGATTGCCCGCGCGCTTCAATGCTTCCTGAATCACGACCGCGCCCATCTCGTCTGGACGCATGTCCTTGAGACTTCCCTTCGGCGCTTTGCCGACCGCCGTCCGCACGGCTGAAACAATCACTGCGTCTTTCATAAATTCCCCTCTTAAACTCCCGACCTGCACTTAAGCAATCTTCTCATTCTTCTTTGCGCCTTTGCGTCTTTGCGCGAAACTTTCTTCTTCCCTCGTCAAAAAGTTTCGCGCAAAGACGCAAAGACGCAAAGAAAACAGGCTGCTCTTAACCTAAATCCCCACCTCGACCTCTTCGATTGGCAAGACCGCACGCAGAGCTTGCGGGTCAATTGAAACCAGAAAGCCGCGCTTGCCGCCGTTGATGTAAATCTTCGGCAACTGAAAGACAGTCCGCTCGACATAGACAGGCATCCGCGCGCGCGTCGCCAGCGGACTCGTCCCACCGACCAGATAACCCGTGTGCTTTTGCGCCGTCGCCGGGTCGCAAGGGCTGACCGCCTTGACTCCGAGCGTGCGCGCCAGCGTCTTCGTCGAAACCTCGCGGTCGCCATGCATCAGCACGATGAGAGGCCGCCGCGCCTCCGTCTCCATCACCAGCGTCTTAACGACCGCGTGCTCGTCAACTTTCAGAGCCTCTGCGGAGCGGCGCGTGCCGCCGCGCTCCTCGTAATCATAAAGGTGCGGCTCAAACTCGACCTTCTTCTCACGCAACAGCCTCACCGCCGGAGTCACAGGATAATTCATAACTCAAGTTTAAAGTTCAAGTCTCAAAGTTCGGAGCCAGCTTTGACTTTGAACCTTGAACTAGTTCCTCAATGGCTTGCCCGTCTTCAACATGTGCGCCATGCGTTCCTGCGTCTGTCTTTGCCCGCACAAGCTGAGAAAGGCTTCGCGCTCAAGGTCGAGCAGGTATTGCTCCGAGACGCGCGTCGGGTGGTTCAAATCACCGCCCGTCAGAATGCGCGCCAGCTTTTCGCCGATGACCGCATCGTAGTCGGAAATAAATCCGCCGCGCTTCATCTGATGAATACCGAGCTTCAGAGTGGCAAGCGAGGGAAGGCCGAGCGCGAGGATGTCCGCGCGCTGCTGCGGCTGCGTGTAGCCGGTCGCGGCGAGCGCCAACACTTCCTGTTTTGCGTCCGCGACGAGGCGGTCGGCGTTCATCGAGATCGAATCTTCTTCACTGAGAAAGCCGAACTGCCTCGCCTCTTCCGCAGAGGTTGCGACCTTCGCCAGCGCAATCGTCTCGAAAGCGCGTTTGACGAACGGGAACGGGTCGGCGTCGCTCATCCCCGCCGGAATCGAATCGAGCGCACGTACCAGCAACTCTTTCGTCCCGCCGCCCGCCGGAATCAATCCGACGCCAACCTCGACCAGACCGATGTAAGTCTCGGCCGCTGCACGCGCGCGGTCAGCGTGCAGCGTCATCTCGCAGCCGCCGCCGAAAGTCATCTGAAACGGCGCGACGACCACAGGCTTCGCCGAATACCGCAGACTCATCGTCGCGTTCTGGAAAGCACGCACCGCGAGGTCTAAATCTTCCCAGTTCTCCTCCTGCGCTTCGAGCAGCATCAGCATCAGGTTCGCGCCGACGGAGAAGTTCGGCCCCTGATTGCCGACGACGAGACCGACGAAATTTTTCTCCACTTCGGCGAGCGATTGTTTAATCATCTGGAGCGTATCGCCGCCGATGGCGTTCATCTTTGAATGAAATTCCAGACACGCCACCCCGTCGCCGATGTCCACGAGAGATGCGCCCGCATTACGCTTGACGACGCCCGTGCGATCTTTGACCGCCTTTAAAATAATGACGCCCGGCGGGTCATTAAGCGGCACGTATTTGCCCGCCGCAAAATTGAAATAGAGCCGCTCGCCGTTTTCCTGTTTATAGAAAGAGGTCGCGCCCGCTTCGAGCATCTGCTCGACGTTGGCGGGAACTTTGCGCCCTTCCGCTTTCAGACGCTCGACGGATGTTTCGACGCCGATGGCATCCCACACCTCGAAGACACCCAACTCCCAGTTGAAGCCCCAACGCATCGCGCGGTCAACTTCGACTATCGTATCGGCGACTTCCGGAATGCGGTTCGCGGCATACTGAAGCGTCTTTGAAATCGTCTTCCACAAAAACGCGCCGACCCGGTCTTTCGCCCACACGAGAGCTTTGATTCTCTCGCGCGTGTCCTCGACGTTCTTCGACATCTCCAGCGCGGGCAGTTTAACTTTCTGCGGCGGACGATATTCCAAAGACGCGTAATCGAGCGTCCAGATTTCCTGCTTCTCGCCTTCCGCGCCCTTCTGTTTGCGGTAGAAACCGCCCTTCGTCTTATTGCCGAGGATACCGCGCTCCGCCATCTGACGAACAAAGTCTGGGACGAGATAAACGTCCCGGTCTTCGTCTTCCGGCACGGCTTCGTAGAGGTTCTGCGCGACGTGCGCGAAGACATCGAGTCCGACCAGATCGAAGGTGCGGAAGGTCGCGGACTTTGGGCGACCGACCGCTTGCCCCGTCATCTTGTCCACCTCTTCAATCGTATAACCGTCTTCAACCATCGTCTTGACGGTCACGAGCGCGCCGTAAGTGCCGATGCGGTTGGCGATGAAGTTCGGGCGGTCTTTCGCGACGACGACGCCCTTCCCCAAACGCTGGTCGAGAAAACCGAAGACCGAGCAAGAGACTTCCGGCTTCGTCCATTCGGTGCGAATCAGTTCGACCAGATGCAGGTAGCGCGGCGGATTAAAAAAGTGAATGCCGAGAAAGTGTGCGCGGAAATCGTCCGAGCGCCCTTCGGCCAGATGACGAATCGGAATGCCGCTCGTGTTCGACGCGACGACCGAGCCGGGACGCCGGAACTGCTCCACGCGCTCGTAAAGCTTCTGCTTGATGCCGAGATTTTCCACCACCGCTTCGATGATAAAATCGCAATCTTTCAACTTCGGCAAGTCGTCTTCAAAGTTACCGACCCGCACGAGCGCCGCCTGCACGGGCGAAAAGAAAGCCGCAGGCCGCGCCTTCTTCGCAGCCTCAACCCCCACGCGCGCAATCCGGTTGCGTACCTCTTTCGCCTCCAACGTTAAACCTTTCGCCGCCTCTTCCGGCGTCAACTCGCGCGGCGCGATGTCGAGCAAAAGCGTCGGGACGCCTGCGTTCGCCAGATGCGCGGCAATCTGCGCGCCCATCGTGCCCGCCCCCAACACAGCCGCCTTTTCGATCCGAAGCATAAAGGATAAAACCTTTCCTGAAGAGTTTCCCTATAAGGTTAAGCGTATCATTCTGAATGAGTATTCATTCAGCAAGTGATTTCAAGGCGCGAGGTCTATTCATCTGTCGGTTCGTGTCTTTGTCAGTTCGGGCATAAACCCACCTGCGGGCGTCGTTGCTGGTGGAGGTGAACACGACCGGCGGAGCGCGCGTTGGCGCGGGGGCGTGCGCGAGGCGCGAGGCAGTCGGGCTCGGGGTGGGTGTCGGCGTCGGGCACCCGACCGGCTCGACCCCGTCGCCGTTCTTCCTGAAGCAGACCGGCTGAGGGTCGGAGGAGGACAAGACCCTTATCATGTCATTCTTGAACGAGTCAGCCACCCGGTACTTGACTTCGATGACTTCCTTCCCGGCTTTGTTGACGAACCCGAAAGTCTTTCTAACCTTATTCAACGGCCTGCCGGTTTTGGCCTCCTCGGCCTTCTGCTTATACCAAACCCTCGCCACGCCGCCGGCAAAGGGATCGACGCCGTCGTACTTCGGTGCGACAACGAGCCTGCGGTCGGCGAGGCTGAAGCCCCACGTATTCCTCTTGCGGAAGGGGATCAGGTCGTCGTCGGCGAGGCTCTCGGGCGGTGGCAGGGGCGGCAGGCTCGGGCTGGCGGCCGCGCCGTTGACGTTCGCGGCCGGGGCTGGTGGCGGGTCGTAACCCGGGCGGAGTA
>CAXTRQ010000051.1:0-33574 GCA_964246705.1 uncultured Pyrinomonadaceae bacterium | reverse complement strand
CCTTCCGCATCCGCTTCGCGGTTGAGGAAGTCGTGGTAATGCTCGCGGACAAACGATTCAGGGTCGTCAATGGGATTACCCGCCGTCTCCGGCACATCGTCCGTAATCTCAACCGTGGTCGAGGATGGCTGACCAACGACGGCTCCTCCCGTCGGGCTGCTCAGATCAATCGAAAAGGCTTCCGTGCCTTCGATGTAGGAGTCTTCGTTGATAAGGATGGAGAGAGTCTTCTGCGTCTCTCCCGGTGCGAAGAAAAGCGTGCCGAGGGCGATAGTGTAGTCGGAGCGTTGCGTCGCGGTCATATCGCGTGTGGCGTAGTCAACTGTCGCTGCCGCCCCCGTCAGGCCGGTACGCTCGACCGTGACGATCATGCTCGTCGAGTTTTCCTGCACAGTGTAAGTCGGCTGGCTGAATTTGAATGTTCCGCCCGCCGGGTCGTCATCATTGATGGTTAGCACAGCCGACGACGGGCTGCCGAGAGTCGCGCCGCCGGTCGGGTTCGTGAGCGTGAGATTAATGGTCTCGTCCGGTTCATTCAACGAGTCGTTGTTGATAGAAACGCTGATGGTCTTGTCTGCGGAATCGCCGTCGGCAAAAGTCACTATGAAGTTGTTAACCGCCGTGTAATCGCTACCGGCGGTGGCTGTGCCGTCTGAGGTGTTGAAAGTAGCGGAGACCTGACCGGCACTGCCACCCGTCCGCGTGACGATGATTGTAGCGTTGCCGCCGCCTTCACTGGCATTGAAAGCGCCGGTCGTGAATCGCAACTGGCCGGGCGAGTTGAACGTCACAAGATTGTCTGTCGAAGTCGAAGCGGTATTGGCGTTGCCCGCCGCGTCTGTTGCGACACTAGCGGCGATACTGGCGACAACCGTCCCACTGGATGTCATGCCGCTAACGGCCACGTTATACGTCGTGCCAGCAGAGCCGACCGGAGAGACAATCGCGGTCGTCGCACCGGCAGTCCCGGAGAGCGATACGTCGCCGGTCTGGAATCCATTGACCGGATCAGAAAAGACGACGGTGAAGTTAATCGGAGAAGTGCTGGTCGGGTCGGCCTGACCCTGAGCCTGATTGATTGTGACCGTCGGCGCGGAAGTGTCAATCATCACTTGCAGCGCGCCCGACTGCGCGCTAGTGGCGCTGCCGCCGGTCTGCCGACTGGTGTAGTTGTGCGCGCCGTCAGGGACGGGGCCGGGGTCGGTCAGGCTGATGGTCGCGCCGCTGGCCGTGCCGCTGGCGACTACTACGCCGTCGCGCAACAGTTCGACGGTCACGCCCGTCGCCACGCCTGAAATGTCGAAAGTTGGGCTGTTATCGGAAGTTAAGTTGTCTGTGTTGCTCGTCCCTGTGTCGCTCGCGGATTGCAGGTCGGGAGCAGAGGGCGGAGGGGTAAAGTCCGTGACAGGGGCGCAGGCGGAGAACTCCGAAGTGTCGTTCGTTGACTCGTTGGTGGCCGTCGCCGTAATCACACGGCTGCTCACGTTCGCGTCAGTAACGAACGTGAAACTGACATCCCCGTTCACGTCAGCCCCGCCGGTCGTGACACTTCCAATTATTGTCTGACCTTCACCATTCGTACCGTCGCAGGCGATGTTCGAGAAGAGTTCGATGGTGTAGATGATGTTCGGCGTGCCTCCGTCGAGCGTTCCCGTGATGGTTGTCACGCCCGTGATGGTGTTTCTCACGACGGAGGTGATGACGGGGAAGTTTTGGAGGTTGTTCGCGTTCAGACCAGCAACGGGGTCGGCATCTTGCGGGTCGTTCGCCGTCACGCCGTCGCCGAGCAGGTCAATGCCTTGCTGCCCGTTCGAGAAAATCGAGTTGTTGTTAATCCGGTTGCCCGTACCGGAAGAGATGAGCACGCCGTCCATGTCGTTCGACGTGAGTGTGTTTCCGAGGATAGAGTTGTCGTTGCTTGTGCTGCCAATGATCGCCACGCCGTTCCCCGTGTTGGAACTGATCGTGTTTCCTTCACCGATATTCGTCCCGCCGATGAGGTTGTTCTGCGAGTCGTTAATCTCGACGCCATCACCGCTGTTGGGGAGCGCGGTTAAACCATTCGCCGTCACCCCGATCAAGTTGGCCTGCACAATGTTGTCGCTGGTCTGGCTGCCGCCCGGCGTGCTGCGGGAAATAACGACGCCGATGCCGTTATTGCCTGAGATGACGTTGCCAGCCCCGGCGAGGCCAATTCGCACGCCACCCGCGTTGATGATGAGGACGCCCCCCTTATTGACACCCGTCGCGGCCTCGGCGTTCGGCAAACCCGCGACGCCGAGAGCGTTCGTGCCGATCAGGTTGTTCTGTACGCTGATGCGGTTCTCGTTCGTCGTCACAACATCCGTGATCAGCACGCCTGCTTCATTGTTTCCTGAGATGAGATTGCTGGTGGCGGCTGTCGTCCCGCCGATGAGCGTGCGGGGTGCGCCTGTGATACGGACGCCATAATCGTTGGACACAATTGTGCTGCCGTCGGCGCGCACGCCGAGGAAGTTGCCATCTACGCGGACGCCTTCTGCGCCCGTGATGTTGATACCCGCGCCGGTTGCGAAACCGTATATGGCAAGGCCACGAATGCGGCTGTTAAAACCGCCTGACCCAACGTCCAGCCCGTTAAACCCGCCCGCCGTAAGGTTCGATACGTTCCTGAGCGCGACCACGCTGGTGCCCTGAGTCAATTCGATAAGCAGGTGCGTGTTGAGCCCGGAAGAGAGCGGGTGCGTGTTCGGGGTCGCGTCGTCCGACGCATCGCCCGGCGTCGAGATAGTGCCCTGCGTGTAGCCGTTAATGGTCACTTGATCTGTGATTTGTGGCAATGCTCCGATGACGCTAATGGTGAAAACGCCGGTCGTCGCGTTGCGTCCGGGGTCGGAGACCGGGATGTTGAAGGCAATCGTGTCTGCGCCGGGATTGTCGTTGGCTGCGATGATAGCTTCGCGCAGAGAGCAGTCCGCATCGCACGCGCCGTCGCTCGTGTCGTCGGTCTTCGTCACGGTGAGAGTGTTTGATACTTCAAAGCCGTTGAAGGTGACGGTGTTGTCATTCGAGGTCGAAGCGGTGTTCGGGTTGCCATCAACATCCGTCGCCTTGCCCTCCGCGATGCTCGCGATGACCGTGCCGTTGGTCGTCATGCCCGAAACGAACACGTTGAAAAATGTGCTGTCGCCGCTGTCGCTGACGATGGCAGTCGTCGCGCCCGCCGTCCCGCTTAACGTCACGTCGCCCGTCGTAAAGCCTGTGACCGGCTCGGAGAAGATGACAGTAAAGTTGATTGGCGAACTGCCGGTCGGGTCGGGTTGCTCGTCGGCTTGGTTAATCGTCACCGTCGGCGGGATCGTGTCGGCTAACAGAAAGTTAGCCTTCGGGATAATAGCGGCGCGCACAGCAGATGCGTTTTTAGGTGCATGGAAGCGCGCCTGAAAAGCATCCGACGCCAGCGCGGAAACCAAGATGCTCGAACAAAGGCCAATCATCAAAATGATGAAAATGATAGACGCACGGACAGTAGTGCGACGAAATATTTGTGGTACTTGCAAGGTTTCTCCTGATGTTTTTGCAGCCGTAGAGCCTTATCAGCCCATACGGCTAAAAGGTCGGATGAATCAACTGACTCTGTTTTGATCTATCCGTTAAAAACTGTCTTTGATGCCGAAGACAGTTATCCTGAAAAATTAGAGGGCGATAAATAAAGCGAGGAATGAGCAAAGAATAAGGAGGAGAAAATTCCTGCACCATGGAGCAAATCACCAAACCGCGTCGAGAGCATATCTTGATAATACTTACCTCTTGAATCCCGGATGAGTGACATCGCACGAAGAGACTGCCACACGTTTACAAATTACGTGAAAGATAACAGAGCAGTCAAGAGGGTAAGCAGGGGGAATTACTGCAACAAAGCCGCGCACTGTCTATTAATGGTCAGGTGCACTCGAAACCGCCGCGACTCTGGCAAAGATTTGCGGCAGGAGGTGACTGCTTCATATCATCAACAGCCTGTTGAGGGACAAACGCAAGGATTCGCCAACAGCCCAATCCGGCCACTGGCGAATCCTTACAGATAGTTTCGCTCTACTTGCCTAGTATCTTCGACGCCTTCCTTGCCGCTTCTTGTGATAGTGATAAGCAGTGCCCCCTGCGGCTCCAACGCCTGCGCCGATGAGTGCGCCCTTCTTGCCGTTGATTAATGCGCCCGCACCTGCGCCGACGGCCGTGCCGACGCCGATGCGTCGAGCAGCCTTGGCTTTGCCCGCCTGCGGATTGCGGCGGCGGCGTCTTTGCGCCGCTCCGGTCTCTGCCATTGTCCCAATGAGCAGACAGATAACCAGAATGATTGAGACGAATCTGAACTTCTTCAGCCAATGCATATTTTATTCCCCCCATTGAAGTAAACCCGAAAAGTGGTCTTACTGATAGCCATTACACCTGACAAATGTTTGAAGCGCAACTGGAACGGCGAGCGCAGACTGTAGTAACATAGCAACTCTCCTTAAAATAACTCGGGTCTATCTACGTCAACATCTCTCGTCGAGGTTCCTCCCATGCAGCCAACAAAGCGACGCATCCTCTGTGCCGAAGATGACGACGACACCTGTTTTATGCTCACCACACTGCTCGGACAATCAAACTACGAAGCCGTATCGGCGAACACCATGAACGATGCGCTCCGGCTCGCACGCCGTGAGCGTTTCGATCTTTACATTCTCGATAAGCGTTTCCCTGATGGAACCGGCGTCGAACTATGCGTCAGGCTTCATACGCGCGATCCAAATATTCCGATAGTCTTCTATTCAGGAGATGCGTATGAATCGGATCGCCGTGAAGGTCTGGCAGCCGGGGCGCAAGAGTATGTGACCAAGCCTGATGTCGAAGAGTTAATAGAAACTGTCAACCGTCTGCTTCATAAAAGTAATGGAGAAGTCATTTGAAACTCTTTCTCACGCCGCGATGCTCTTCAAATTGGTTTCGATGACCACTTCTCGATGCCGGTGTGGAAATGTTTGCGCGGGCGCATGATAGACGAAGCGACCCCGGATTATTTGACACGCTGTTGGTTTTTAACTAGAAGCAATCTCGACACCCCTCAGACTGATTCGCCCGCAGGGGCACTACACCGTAAAGGAGAGATTTAATAATGAAATTTTCAACTTCCAAGTTGCTGAAATCCGGCCTGCTCATTCTGAGTTTAATCGCTGTGCTGCCTGTTGAGGCGACAGTCGCTCAGAACAGCTCTCAAACTACGACGACGCAGACCAACACCGCTCCCGCCGCCCAGACCACTACCAACAGCCAAACGACCAAGCAGACCACAAACACGACAACCACGCAGCGCACAAATCCCACGCAGACGACAACCACACAAACGACAAGTGCAATTGACCCGCTCTGGATCATGTTGGGCGCGGTGGCTCTGCTGGCGATACTCGCCATCGCTTTCTTCGCCACGCGCGGGCGGTCTCGCCCGACCGAAGTGGTGACGGAGCGCACCACCATTATCAAAAAGGATTAGTCCGAAGATTGGGCGCACATTAGATTTAGTTTCAGAGCTAAAACCTTCGCCCGAAGTCTATGTTGTCAACTGCCTATAACCAGCAGCATGAATGAGCCGGGAACGATGCTTGGCCTTGGACGTGGGCGCTCCGGGGTGGGCGCGGGGGGCGGGCCAAACTCAGCCGTGACGACATAGACTCTGTGCGTCTTCGGATCAAAAGTCATTGTTCGTGCGCCTCTCTGGGTGGCGACGTTCTCCAAGACACTGAACTTCTCCGGCGAGTCTTCGTGAACGACGGTGAGTGTCCCTTCGCCGTTAGAGCTAAAGGCCAAGCCGGTCTCAGGGTCAAACCCGGTCGCATCCACCGCGCTTCCTATCGGGAGCGTCGTCAAAATTTTTCCGTTGTCCGCATTCATCACGACCATCAACTTGTTGGCGCACCCGATGAACAACCGGTGAGTCTTTTTGTCCATCGCCATGCCGGTCGGCTCCTCTCCCGGCACGAGCGGCCAGCGAGCCAATACGCTAAGCTTTTGCGGGTCGAACTCGACCACCTCGCTTTTATCCTCCAGATTGACATAGACGTGTCCCTTCTCGTCGCGGACACGCCGAATTCGGGGCGACCGTCGAGAGCGATTGTCCCTGCGACAGCATCGGTCTGTACGTCTATCGCGGTCGCGTCATTGCTCGCGCCGTTGAAAGTGAAAACGCGCTTCGACAGCGGGTCGTAGATGATTGCGTCGGGGTTCTTGCCGACCGGAATCTGTTTGAGCGCCTTGAGGGTTTTAAGATCGAAAACGGTGACGGTTGAAGCACGCCCGTTGCTCGTATAACCCTTATTCATGTCCGGCAACGGCACGATGCCATGAACGCCCGCCGTGTCTGGAATATCTCCGACCAACGCCCCCGAATCAGCGTCCACGACCATGACATGAGTCGAGCGCGAGATATAGAGACGATGCGTCTTCGCGTCGAGCGTCAGATAATCCCAACCGCCTTCGCCGCCGAGCTTGTACTGCTTTATCACGTGATAGCCGTGCGACGGCTTCGACTGTGCGTAGAGGGTCGTGGTGAGCAGAAGGAGAAACGAGCAAATGAACAGACTGCGCCAGTTAAAGAACATCATATTTAGGCTCCGAGAAGTGAAGTCTCACGAACTCTCAGCATCGCATAGACGGTCGGCGTGACGACCAGCGAAAACAACAGCGCGACGGCGAGGCCGCCGATCACGGCGATGGCGAGCGGTTGCAGCAACTCCGCGCCCGAACCGATGGCGAGGGCGAGCGGCAGCATGCCAAGGATAGCGGCAAGAGAGGTCATCAATACCGGACGCAGCCGCCGCTGACCGGAACGCAGCAACGCCTCGTGCAACGAATCGCCCGCCGCGAGATGCTCTTCGACTGCATCCAGCATCAGAATGCCGTTCTTGGCGACGATACCGACGACCATAATCATACCCATAAAAGAGACGACGTTAAGCGTCGTCTTCGTGATGAAGAGTGCGGTGAGCGCCCCTGCGAGCGCGAGCACCGCCCCGGCGACAATCGCTACCGGGTGCGCGAAAGAGCGAAACTCGACGAGCAGCACGAGGAACACCAGCACGACGGCGAGCGCCAGCGTCATCGCCAGTTCACGGAAACTCGATTGCTGCTCGCTGTAAAGTCCTCCGTATTCGACAGTCATCCCCGGCGGAAACTTGACATCTTTGGCGAGCTTCGATTGGATGGCGCTAACCGCGCTGCCGAGGTCGCTTCCGGACAGACGCGCCGTCACCGCCACAGATTGCCGGAGGCCGTCGCGCTCAATTTCCGTCTGCCCTTTCTCGTATTCGATGTCGGCGACCTGATCGAGACGAAACTGCGCGCCGGATGTGGCGGAGCGCACGAGCAAACCACGCAGAGCGTCGAGCGACTCGCGTTACGCGACGGGGAGCACGACCCGCACCGTGATGAATCTGCCCTGTTGCAGAATCGCGGACGCCGCATCGCCCGTCGCCGTCGTCACCGTATCCGCGACATCCGTCGCCGTCACGCCGAAACGAGCCGCACGCTGCGGTTCAATACTTGAAGGTGATGGCCGAGCCGCTCACCACGACCCCGTTGAAGGTGTCCACCACGCCGGGAACAGTCTTGATAGCTTCGTCGACTTCCGTCGCTTTCTGTTGCAGCGCCGCCGCGTCTTCGCTAAAAATTTTAATCTCAATCGGAGCGGGCGAACTCGTCAAATCGCCGATGAGGTCTGAGATGATGCCGACAAATTCGACTTGCAGAGCAGGCTCGCTCGATTCGATCTGCCCGCGTAAATCGTTTGTCACTTCGTCGGTTGGTCGCGCGCGTTCAGCCTTCAGCTTGACCAGAAAGTCGCCCGTGTTCGGCTCAGTGATGGAGAGTCCGAGTTGCAGCCCTGTGCGCCGCGAGTAGCTTTCAACTTCGGGAGCCGATTTCAGCATCTCCTCGATGTGGCGCAACATGCGGTCTGTTTCGGTGAGGGATGTGCCCGGCGGCGCGTCATAGTCAAGCACGAATGCGCCTTCATCAAAGGCCGGTAAAAATTCCGACCCAAGATTTCTGTAAAGCAAATATGACCCGACCAACACGGCGACGCACAGAGCCAGCACGAGCCAGCGGTGAGCGAGCGAATAATCGAGTACCCATTCGTAACGGCGAACGGATGGAAGCTGTCGGCGGCAAGTTGGATGAGAGTTGAGAAAGCCGCGCCTGCACGAGTTGCAGCGATTGCAGCACGTCAACATTCCAATCGAAAAAGAGATTGATGTCCGTCGCGCCGCGCGCCGTCGTGGACTTGATGCGAACGATGCCGGGGATGCCGTTCATCGCCTCTTCGATGGGACGCGTCACCGAGACGAGCATCTGCGGTGCGGGCACGACACCGTTATCAACGACGATAACGATGCGCGGAAAATCCGTCTGCGGGAAGATAGCCGTCGGAAGTTGCCATGCCGCGTACAGCCCTGCGACGCACAGCAGCAGCACCATCACGACGACGGCGCGGGATTGATCCGAAATCAGGCGCGCGAGGCTCAAGGCTTTTCTTCCTCCCCCGCGCCCTCTTCCGCTTTACTGACTTCAACCTTCGTGCCGTCGGGCAACGCGTAATTGCCCTCTGTGACGACTGTTTCGTCGCCCCCCAAGCCGCTCAAGATTTGCGTCAGTTCGGTCGTGCGGATGCCGACGGTGACTTTCGTCTCGTGCGCGATTGAATCTTCTCCGACGACCATCACCGTGCCGGTGTCCCCGTTGCTCGCATCGAGCGTCACCGCCGAGGCGGGTACGACCACGGTATCACCCGTCTGATTAGTCGCAACTCTCACTTCCGTCGCGCCACCCGCGCGCAGACGCCCCGCACCGTTCCCCAGATTGACCCAGACCTCGACCGAACGATTGAGCGGGTCAGAAGCGCGGCTGATGAGCGAGACTTGCCCGCTTATGCGTTCGCCTGAAAGATCAGTCGGCAGCACCGTCGCCGGATCGCCGACCTTGAGCTTGGCGACGACTGAATCGGCGAACTGGGTTTTGATAATCACTTCGCTGATGTCTGCGATGTTGACGAGTCGTCCGCCGGGTGTCGCATACTCACCCTCGAACAGAAATTGATCTGTGACGATGCCGGTCAGGGGGGCGCGCACGGTGGCATAACTAATCTGCGCGTCTATCGTCGCCACGCGTTGCTGCGCCTGACTGACGCGCGACTCGGCGAGCGCGCGGTCGTTCGGGTTGATGGCGCTTGTGCGTAGCTGGTTGGTGCGTTCAGCCAGACGTAAATTATCTTCGGCGGTCGTGAGAGCGAGTTGCGCGGCCTCCACCTCTTTGAGCGCGATGCCTCCTTTATTGTAAAGGTCGCGGCGACGCTCATACAGCGCACGCGCATTGGCGACATTCGCACGCGCGTCGCGTAAATCTTTTTCAGCCTGTGCGTTGGCTTGCGGAATCGTGCCGGAACTCAAACCCTGCACGTTCAAACGCGCCTCCTGCAAAGCGGCGACGGCCTCCGCGCGCTGCGCCTGAAGATCGCTCGTCTCAAGCACGGCGATGACTTCGCCCGCGTGCACGACCGAGTTTTTCAGCAGGCGCATCTGCTTAATCTGTGCGCCGACTTTGGCGGCCACCGTCGCCTGCTCGCGCGGGAAAATCGTGCCGAGCGCAGAAACTTCAGATGCTATCGGTTGGCGTTCGGCCTGCGCGACGCGAACGCTGACCACCGTCGTTTCCGCGCTCACCGCCTCCGCTTCCTTCTTAGACGGACGAAACAGCAAGTAAACGATCAGCGTCAAAAGGACGAGTGCCGCGATAGCGATGATGATGTTTCGCCGCCGCCGTCTTCGCGCGCGTGCCGAATCGTCTTCGACATCCAATTCAATCACATCTTCCGGCGACGGATTGTCATGTGGTAACGGCTGACGAGCGTCAGGCGAATCTTTGCTGCTCATATCTGCGCGCTCTTCTCTGTGGTCATTGTCCGGTTGCTTGAAGGAGCCTCGTGCGCGCGGTCTGGTAATCAAAGATGGCTTGATACAGTGCCGTCCGCCGTGCGTTGAGCGTGTTCTGCGCGTCCGTGACTTCAATAATCCCCGCCTCGCCCGCACGGTAACGCGCGAGCGAGGCGGCCACATTTCTCTGGGCATCGGCGATGCCTGTCGTTGCCAGACGGACGCGCGTAATGGCTGAGAGGGCTTGAGCACGCGCCGTAAAAAACTGCTGTGCGAAAGTGCGCTGTGCCAAGATGCGCGCCGACTCGGCAACTTCCACGCGGAGTCTCACCTGTTGCTCGCGGCTGCGGCTCGCGCCCCAATCGAACAGAGGAATAGAGACGCCGACAGTTGCCGATGCCCCCGTGTGTTCGCCGATTGTCGGCGGGCGCAGGGAGTCTGTGACGAAACCACCGTTGACCGAGTAAGTGATTTGTGGACGACGCTCGGAGCGCGCGATTCTTATATCCTGTTCACCGGCTCGACGCTCTGCGGCGAACTGCGCGAACTCTGGGCGACCGGCAATCGCGGCATTTGAGAAACTTTCAATCTCGCCTGTCCGGGGCGTCTCCAACAATAAATCGGTGGTCGCAACCGGCGCGTTGAAGTCGTAGCCGACTGACAAGCGCAACGAATCGGCGGCGACGGCTTCATTCGTGCGCGCTTGCTCTAATTCATCGCGCCGCGCAGTGGTTTGCAGGCGAGCGCGTATCATGTCAACCGGCGCGACTTCGCCCCCTTGTAATAAAAGGTCTGTGATGCGCTCAAACTCTTCGGCGTCGGAAAGGTTCTGCTCAGCCGCGCGACGATTGGAAGTAGCAAAGGCCAGCCCGAAGTAAGCATCGCCGGTCGCCAGCACGAGCGCGCGCCGCGCAACTTCTGTATTCGCGCGCCGCTTCGAGTAGAGCCTGATTGCGCCTGAGCGTGGCGCGCAGACGACCGCTCGCGTCGAGTTCGCCCGACACGTTCAAAAGCCCCTGATATTCCGTGATCGCGTTCGCGCCGATAAAACTCGGCGCGCGCGGCGTGCCCGGCGCGGTGCTCGTGCCAATCGCGGGCGATGTATAGACCACGCCCGGCGCGACGGCGAGACGAGGCAGAAAGGCAGCGCGCGCCTGTCGCACATCTTCCGCCGCAATCCGCTCGTTGATTCTCGCTTGCTCGAACGTGGATGCCTGCGCGAAGGCGAGCTTGATAGCATCATCAAGCGTCAAAGGCTTGACTGATTGTTCCAAATTTTGACGGGCAGTTGCGGGAGTTTCAGGAGAGGGCGAGGTTGAGGGCGACGCTGTTTGGTCTGTCAACGGTTTAGTCAGCGGCGTAGATGTTGTTTGCTGTCCTTGCGTACCACCAGCCAACGCAAATGCGAGCGCCGCCGCCAGCGTCAAGCGCTTCGGAAGCGAGAGACGAGCGAGAGTTTTAATCGTGCAGTTCAAACCCACCTGATTTAACATGAAGCAAACGGCATGCGATTGTGTCGCAACGTTCGCTCTTTTCTGCACTATCGCCTCATCTCCGGTGTCATGCAAATTGCTTCATCAAAGCAGCATCAATTTCTCGCGCGCCTGATGGCTACGGGCGCTTGTGGCGTGTCCGCTTCTGCTCCTCCTCGCGCATCTCCTCGGCTTCCTTCTGCGCGACTTCCTCTTCGACGCTCACCACGCGACCATTCTTAGCATCCACCTGAACCTCGCTGATTGTGCCTTTGGCGTTGTGGATGTCGAACGAGTAAACGAGTTTTCCGTGCTCGCGCTCCAACTCGCCCTGCTCTAGGTTGCCGGGGGCGCGCTTCAAAGCGATTTCGCGCGCCTGCTCCATCGTAATCTTGGCTTGCTTCGCCAACTTTTTGGAGGACTCGGCTTGATGTTCTTCTTTTTCTTTCTGCCTGTCTTCTTGTCCGGTTGTCCTCGCCGGTTGATTCTTTAATGCGCTCGTCGTGGCGAAAGCCCCGACGGAAAGCGCCCCGATAAGAAGCGCGCTCAAGGTCATCTTATATTTCATCGCTTCTGCTTTACTGAATACTTCAATCTCCAAGGGTTTCTGAGTCGAAATCTTCTCACAGCTTACCCGGATTTTCTTGGTTACACACACACCTTACAGGCTTAGAGATAACTGTAGAATTAACATGAAGTTGGTTTTCGCGCGTCGGTCAATGACGACTCCGGCGGGCGTTGAGAGGTTATTGATGATTCATGTCGGGTGCGGGGAGTGTGGCGACAAAGACGCTACCGTGTTCGTCGGAACGAAGGAGTTCGAGACGCCCGCCGTGCGCTTCGGCGACGAGGCGCGAGATGGAGAGACCTAGTCCCGCGCCGTTACCGGCAGCCGCACCGCCAGCGCTTTCCTCACGCGAACGGGCTTTGTCCGCGCGGTAGAAACGCTCGAAGATAAAGGGCTGCATCTCAACAGGGATGCCGATTCCCGTGTCGCTCACAGTCAGTACGTAAGCGTCGCCTCGCACTTCGCACTTCACTGCGACGCGGCCACCAGCCGGGGGGTACTTGAGCGCGTTGTCGAGCAGGTTCGAGAGCATCCGCCGGATCAAATCTTCGTCGCCGTGAAAAGGCATCTCATTCGCGGCGTCTTGCTCAACCGATACGCCGCGTGTGGCAGCGAGGGTACGCATCGCGCGCACGCACTCGTCGCAGGTTTCGTCGAGATAAAAATCGGTGGGATTCAGAGAGTGCTGCCCGGCATCCGCGCGCGCCAGCGTGAACAAGTCTTCGACAATGCGCGTCATGCGCCGACCCTCGTCGTAAACGATGGCGAGCGACTCGCGGTAATCTTCAGGAGAGCGCTCGTCGCGCGATAGTGAGACCTCCGCCTCGCCCCGCACGATGGCGACAGGCGTACGTAGCTCATGCGAAGCATCAGCCATGAAACGCCGCTGCTGCTCGAAAGATTCATCGAGCCGTCCGAGCAGTTTATTAAAGACGTGCGCGAGCCGACCAACTTTCGCGCGCGCTTGTCGAGCAGTTTCGTTAACCCCGCAGTGACGGGCGCGAGAGTCCAGACGGGCGTGTTCATCTCTTGCTGTTCGACGGTGAAGCCGGATGACGTGGCGACAATTTGTCGCGTTCGGTCGTAGACGAGTAACTGATAATCCTTAAGGCGGTATTCGCTCGCCGCATCAATCAATGCCGCGTCGGCATCTGAGGTCGCGGTGTTGCTTTGATCGTTACGCGGCGAGCTTGCGCGATTCGCCAGTAATTCCTGCTGCTCTGTGACGAGTGTCTCGGCGAAGGCGCGTCCCATTTCGGCGAGGGTCTCGTCAGTTCGTCGTATGAGCGTGCGTGCGAGGAAGAAGTAGGAGGTCAAGGCGAAGACGAGGAGCACGAGCGCGAGCACGCCCGTGTACCAGAGTGTCAGCCTCGCGCGCACGGATTCAAACATCTCCACTCCCGGCGCTATCTGCAACGGGTAGGATTTGCAGCACGTAGCCGCTACCCCTGCGTGTGTGAATAAGCGGCACTGCGAAAGGCTCGTCCACCTTGCGGCGCAGCCGGTTGATATAGACTTCAATCAGATTGGAGAAGGGAGCGAAAGTTTCGTCCCAGACGTGCTCGGCAATCTCTTCGCGCCCGATGACGCGCCCGCTGTTACGCGCGAGATATTCGAGCAGGGCATATTCCTTCGTGGTGAGCTTAATCAGGCGACCCGCGCGATGCGCTTGCTGCCCGCGCGTGTCTATTGTCAGATCGGCGATGTTGATGACAGTCGGGCTTAATTCGCCGCCTCGTCGCAGGAGAGCACGTAAGCGTGCGAGAAGCTCCCCGAACTCGAAAGGCTTGGTGAGATAATCTCGGCTCCGATGTCCAACCCGTGAATGCGATCCTCGACCGCGTCGCGCGCCGTGAGCATCAACACAGGCACGCGCGAGCCTCCGGCGCGCAATTCGCGGCAGACATCGAAGCCGTCACCTTTCGGGATCATGACATCGAGAATAATCGCGTCGTAGGTGTTAATGGCTACCTGATAGAGCGCCTCTTCGCCATTGGTCGCCAGATCAACCGCGTAAGCCTGCTCGCGCAATCCACGCGCGATAAACCGCGCCACCCGCGCTTCGTCTTCAACCAGCAATAAACGCATCGTCCGCTACGATACCTCAACCCCGACGGCGCGCGAAAGCAGCAGGCGTCGCGCGTGCTTTCTCGCTTTCGCCCTCTTCGCTCAGACGCCATGCGGCTCATGTAACTACCGAGATTAGACTGCCGACATAAGACTGGATTAAACTGAACAGGCCATGGCCTCTTACTGTGAGTTTGCTATCTCCGACCCGTTACACAAACCGTATCACGATTACGAGTACGGCTTTCCTCTCACCGAAGATGCTGCCCTCTTTGAGAGGCTCATTCTTGAGATTAATCAGGCCGGTCTCTCTTGGGCAACAATTCTGAAGAAGCGCGCGGCGCTGCGTCAGGCTTACAGTGGATTCGATATTGATCTCGTGGCAGCTTATGGCGAACCGGACCGGAACCGGCTTCTCAATGATGTGAGCATTATTCGCAACCGCCTCAAGGTTAATGCCGCCATCGAGAACGCCCGTCGGTTAATCACATTGCGTGAAAAGTTCGGCTCATTCGCACAGTGGTTGAATCAGCATCATCCACAGGATAAGAATGGCTGGGTGCAACTTTTTAAGAAAACCTTCTTGTTCACAGGCGGCGAGATAGTCAACGAGTTTTTGATGAGCACCGGATATTTACCCGGAGCGCACCGGCAAGATTGCCCGGTGTATGAAAGAGTTGTTGCTTCAAACCCTCACTGGTTAGAGGCCGTATAACTCGAAGCAAGGTATATTTCTTGAGAGGCGATGACCGAACTACTACACATTCTTCGTGAGATGCCTTTACAGCGGGCCGCCGCTTTGCTGCTGCTGGAAAATCTGCTGGTCTTCGCCTTGGCAATCGGCATCGGTCATCTCTTCGCACAACTTTTTCGGCGTCGCCGCATTGCGCCCATACCCAAACCGATTTCGCAACTCGAAGTTGCTCTCACCGTCTCGACCATCCTCCTCAACAGCCTCGTCACCCTCGCGGGCTTTTTATTATGGCGTGCCGGATTAATTCGCTTTCGCTCGGACACCGGATGGTGGGCGCTGCTCGACGTAGTTATTCTCTTGTTGGTGATGGACTTTGCAATGTACGTGCTCCACCGCATCGCTCATCACGCACAACTCTTTCCGCTTTTGCACAGCACGCATCATAAATTCGACTGCCCGCGCCCGTTGACGCTCTTCGTCTTGAATCCTGCCGAGGCTCTAAGCTTCGGCTCCCTCTGGCTGTTAGTGATTTCCTGCTACAGCTTTTCATGGTTGGGCATGTCCTTATATCTCATGCTGAACGTAGTCTACGGCACAATCGGGCATCTGGGTGTCGAGCCGATGCCCGATTCATGGCAGAGAGCAAGACCACTCAGGTATCTCTCTTCGAGCACCTTCCATGCAGTTCATCACCGGGAGTCGGGTTACAACTTCGGCTTCTACACGCTGCTCTGGGACAGGCTGTTCGGGACTCTCCATCCACGGTTAAAGGGCGACATCTCTCACGTGAGCGCCGGGGCAGAAGAGTTCAAGACTGACATAAAAGCTGTATTGAAAGCAGGCCGCTGATGTTCCGTAGGGACAAGTAAAGGAGAGGTTGACGATGGGCAATGTGAAGCATCTGACGATGGAAGAGCTTGAAGCGGGGTTAGACGAAATTCGCCAGTCGCCCAAAGATGAGGGTTTGTTAAAGTTGATTGTGCGCCGCCCCCGAAGAGATGAGCGAGAAGTCTTGCAAGAAGGTGAACTTGAGGTGATGGAAGGGCTACTGGGCGACAGTTGGAAAATTCGCGGCAGTTCTCGCACAGCAGACGGGTCGTCACATCCTGACATGCAACTCAACATTATGAACTCCCGTGTGATTGCCCTTCTCGCGCAGGCGGAAGATCGCTGGCAACTGGCGGGCGACCAGCTTTTTATAGACATGGATTTGAGCACTGAAAATTTGCCTCCGGGAACGCAACTTGCGCTCGGCTCCGCAGTCATTGAAGTTACCGCCCAGCCTCACACCGGCTGCAAAAAGTTTGTGGCGCGTTTCGGGCGCGACGCGATGATATTTGTTAATTCACCCTTGGGAAAACAACTTCACCTGCGCGGCATCAATGCCAAAGTCGTCCAATCGGGTGTGATTCGCGTTGGCGATATAGTCGAGAGAATTTAGCTGTGCTTTAAGTTTCACTCTTGCCGTAGCGCAACCAACGGGTCAACGCGCGTCGCGCGGCGCGCGGGAATGTAACAGGCCACGAACGCGACCAGCGTTAACAGCGCCGCAATCAGACCGTAAGTCAGCGGATCAGTCGCCTCTACTTCAAACAGTAAACTCTGCATCAAGCGCGTCAGCACGAACGCGCCGATTAACCCGACGCCGACTCCTATCAGCGCGAGCCTCATGCCTTTGCCGATGACCAGTCGCAACACGTCGCGCCCCTGCGCGCCGAGCGCCATCCGCACGCCGATCTCAGGTGTGTGCTGCACGACGAAGTAGGACAACACCCCGTAAATGCCCAGCGCCGCCAACAGCAGCGCCAGCCCTGCAAACCCCATCAGCAAAATCATCCCCAGACGCCGCTGCGCCATCTCTCTACTCAGCACTTCATTCATCGTGCGAATGTTGGAGAGAGGTTGATAAGGATCAACTTCTCGGATGACCTGCCGCACGGCGGCCACTATACTCTCCGGCTCGACCGCAGTGCGGATCACCAAATCGCGCGGCGCGAAGGCAGCCTGCAACGGGGCTTGCCAGTATGGCACGTACATCTCTGCTTTAACCGGCACGTCAGCGCCCATCTGCCGGATGTCTGCGACGACACCGACGATGGTCAGCCAAGGATTAGTCGAACCCATCCCACCAATCTTGAACCGCTTGGGGATAGGGCTTTGACCCGGCCAATACTGTCGCGCCATCGTCTCGTTGATGATGACCACCGGGACAGCCCGCGCGTCGTCTTGTTCGTTGAAGAATCGGCCTTGCCGCAACGCGATGCCGACGGCCTGAAAATAATCCGGGCTAATCTGCCGGTGATTGGCGTTCCAATTCACGTTCGGCTCTGCCGCACGGCCTTCCAGCGTGAGGCCGTTCGCCCCGCCCTTCCAGACCAGCGGCACAGCGGTCGTGTAGCCCGCCGAGAGCACGCCGGGCAGATGTCGCACACGCTCAAGAACATGATCGTAAAAACCCACACGCTGCGGATGTTCACGATACCTGTCGCCCATCAACAGCGTCCGCACCGTCAGCACGTTATCCGGGTGCAACTCTGCATATTGCCCGCGCAGTTTGGATAACGTCTGAATCAGCAGCCCCGCGCCGACGAGCAGCACCATCGCCAGCGCGACCTCGGCCACGACGAACGTACTGCGCAGACGCCGCTGCGTCGGACTTGAGCCGGTGCGCCCGCTGCCCTGCTTGATCGCCTCGTTCAGATCAATTTTGGACGCCTGTAGCGCCGGAGCCAGCCCAAACAGCACTCCTGCCAGCAGCGATAAAACCAACGTGAAACCGAGCACCGGCAGGTCTAGTTCCAGCGTCGCGGACGCGCGCAGTCCCGCCGGGATTAATTGTTGAAGAAACGCGAAAGTCCACCAAGACAGCAGCAATCCCAAGCCCCCGCCCAAGCCGCCCAGCAACACGCTTTCCGTCAGCAATTGCTGCATGATGCGCCAACGGCTCGCGCCCAGCGCGGCGCGCAGTGCCATTTCGCGTTGCCGCGCTGCCGCGCGCGACAACAGCACGCCAGCGATGTTCGCGCACGCAATCAGCAGCACGAACCCGACCGCCACGAGCAGCATCGTCAAAGGGCGTCGCACGTCGCCAGCAAGTTGCTCGTGTAAAGGTATGACCGTTGCGCTCAAACCATCCGCGTCGTCTGGGTAAGCGGCGGCGATACGATGCGTGATTGCCTGTATGTCAGCATTCGCCTGTGCCACCGTGACACCCGGCTTCAGGCGCGCAACCACTTCGAGATAGTGTGTGCCACGATTGGCTAATTGTTCGGGCGTGAGCGCAATCGGAACCCACAAGTTTGTGTCCGCCACTTCAAACTGAAAGCCCTCCGGCATCACGCCGACGACCGTGTACTTCTCATTGTTGAGCAGGATGTCACGACCGATGATGCTGCGTTCGCCCGCATATCGTCTCTGCCAGAGACCATGACTAATGACGACAACTTTGTTTGCGCCGGGTTTGTCCTCTTCCGGGTGAAAGGTGCGCCCCAGCGCCGGGTCTGCGCCGAGCAACGGAAAGAAACTCGCCGTGACGCCGAAGGCCGAAATCTTTTCCGGCTCACCATCACCTGTGAGGTTGAAGTTGCGCGATTCGAGCGCCGCCATATCCTCAAAAACCTGATTCTGCGCTTTCCAGTCGGCGTAATTCGCGGGCGCAGGCGTATCGCGCGGAAAACCGATAGCCGACTCATCTTCCCAGACCATCACAAGGCGCGCTGCATCGCGGTAATTCAGCGGCCTCAGTAGCACCGCGCTCACCAAGCTGAAGATCGCCGTGTTCGCGCCGATGCCGAGCGCCAAAGTGAGCACCGCCACGAAACTGAAACTCGGATGTTTCCGCAGCATCCGCCCGCCGTACCTCACGTCTTGCCATACCGTCTCCAGCCACCCGCCGCCGCGTACCTCCCAACTCATCTCCTTGATGTTGCTCGTTCTCCCGAATCGTCCTTCCGCATCTCGCCGCGCTTCTTCCGGCCTCATCCCGCGCTCCATGTTTTCCTGCGTTCGCATGTCAATGTGGAATTGCAATTCTTCGTTAATCTCGTTATGCACCGCATCACTTCGCCACGTCGCTCGCAGACGTGCCACCAACATGTTTAGCCACTGCATCACTTAAACCTCCAAGTTATGCCGTCTCCATCACCTTGTTGATCGCCAGCGTCAGATGTGTCCAATTAGCTTCCTCCAACTGAAGTTGTTTGCGACCTGCCCGTGTCAGTTTGTAGAACCGCGCTCGACGGTTGTTCTCCGAGACACCCCATTCGCTTTCGATCCATCCACGTTGCTCGATGCGGTAGAGCGCCGGGTAGAGCGTTCCTTCTTCGACTTTGAGCATCTCTTCGGCTAACTGCTGGATGCGCTGGCCGACTCCGTAGCCGTGCATCTGACCTAGAGAGAGTGCTTTGAGGATGAGCATATCGAGGGTTCCTTGTGGCAGGTCAGGTTTCTGCTTAGTCATATGGTGGTTTCCCTTTCGGCTTCTAGGGATAGATGATGACACAATTCCCCTAGAAGCACAAAGGGAATTTTAGAATGACTCTAGCCCTTAACAAAAATCACGTCGAATTGCATTTTGCCAAAATGGAACCGGGCTTCTGTCGTAAATTGATGTCCCGATATTCTATTGATGAGGCTCACCTGATTTGAGTTTTGATTGCACGAAATGGTGACAAGCTTTGAGATGGCTCTTCGCATGACTCTTCAAAACCGGAGTGTTTTATATTATCCCCGCAATGGCATGAAGGTTGCCTAATCTGCTGTGGGAAAGGGAGGCTGAACAAACATGAACAATTTGAGGAAAGGGATCGGTGGGGCTATCCTGTCGCTCGCTTTTGTTTTCTGCATCGGGGCTAGTGCAACTACCACAGTTCAGGCGCAGTATCGAAATGATCGTGATGATCAATACAGACGCCAGCGCGACGATGACCGCGACCGTGATAGTAACCGTGATTGGCGGCGAGAGCGGAACCGGAATCGAGACCGTCGTGATGACCGTTATCGTCGTAATGGCGGCTACGGGAATAATGGCGGCTATGGCAACAATGGCGGTTACGGCAATAACGGTGGATATGGAAACAACATCTACCAGCTTGCGCAGAACCGTGGCTATCAGGCTGGCTTGAATACCGGGGCCAGCGATGCGGATCGCGGACAGAGTTTCGACCCGCAGAGGTCGCATTATTACAAGAGCGCAACGGACGGCTACGATTCTTCTTATGGCAATAGGGACGCTTACAAGCGAGCATACCGCGACGGCTTCCAGCGTGGCTATGACCAAGGATATCGCCAGTACTCTGGCAATCGTAACCGTGGGTACGGAAGAGGCAACTCGCGCAATCGTGCTGGTGGCATTCTTGGGACTATCTTCGGCCAACCTTAATCGCTGACAAAAAGCATCAGGACTTTACGCCTGCCGCGACTACTAAACGGTCGCGGCATTTCTTTAGGTTTAAAGGTTGTAAAAGCAGATAGCCGGGCAAGCCGAATTTGTTGATTAAGCAGAGCGAGCATGCCTTTTGGTTTTACTCCGACGCGGACGTTTAGCGGGGCGTTTGGTCTTCGGTTGTGGCTGGGCGACAACTATTGGCGGAGTTGGTTTTTCGGTAACTGTCGTCGTTGTGGTCGCAGTTGGCGGCGGTGGCGTATTCGCCTGCATGCGCTCGCGGTCGGCAGCCGCTTCAGCCGTAGCAATTGACGCCTCCAGACGCGTGCGGCTCGAGGCTAGTTGTTCGAGTTGCCCCTGCACGCCAGCTTTATCCTTCTCAAGCTGAAGCCTGCGCTGTTCGCGGAGGTCTGCGGGTCTGGTCGTGCCTATCAGTGCGATGCTGCGCTGGATGTTTTCCGGCTTGAGGTCTTCTTCAATCTGCTGTAATCGCGTTTGAAGTTCAGCCTCTTTTTCGATCACGCCTCTCAGTTGACTACGCAACTCTTCAGCCCGTTGCTCGCCGCTCTGCGGATTCTGCGCGAGCGCGCATGCCACGGAAGTGAGAATAAGCAGCGCGCTTTTAACAAGATATTTCATATACTCCCGCCTGTTATCTTTTCATGAAAGCTCATCACGTCAGCAGTGCTGGTGAAATCCAATTCGTGACTAAGTGGCATCTGGTAATTACAATATGCACGCCCAATCATGGTGTCAATCCCGCCGTTGATAACCCAGCCCCTACCGCAATATTTTCCATGCCTCGTAGCTGACCGCTCTCAGACTATCTCTCCCTGCCTAACATGTGTAATTATCGAGGTCCTAAAGAGGGACTGCCGTGAGCTACTCATCACCTTCACGCAACCAAGCTACCCGCCGCGCCGGTTTATTATTCGTCATTGTCTTTCTGACCATATTTGCCCTGCTCCCGTTTTTCTTTACCGGCCTTGCCCACAAGACCAACTCGCGTAGTCTTCAACCTGACGGAGTTGCGAGGTCAAACGCTGCTCCGATTGCCAACGCACCGCCGACGGTGTCGCTCACGAATCCGCCCCGGGATGCGAAGTTCAACGCGCCCTCCAGCATCACGATCAACGCTGATGCATCAGACCCGGACGGCACTATCAGCAAGGTCGAGTTTTTCGCAGGCGCTTCACTCATCGGTGCGAGCACAACTGCGCCATACAGCATCGTCTGGCCTAACGTCAGCGCATGCACATACTATCTCACCGCCAGAGCGACGGATAATCTGGGCGCGACGACCGTCTCCGCACCAGTGCTTGTCACCGTCGGGGGCAACGTCGTCGGCGAAGCCACGCCGCCGAACTTCAAAGTAGCTTTCTTCGGCGACGAGGGGCTGGGAGCAAACTCGGCTGCGGTGCTCAACCTTGTCAAAAACGAGGGCGCACATGCCTTAGTGATTTCCGGTGACCTCGATTATTCGGATAACCCTGCAACATGGGAGGCTCAACTCAACGGGATTCTCGGCTCGGACTTTCCGGTGCTGACGCTCATCGGTAATCATGACGCTTTGGCATGGCAGGGAACCGGCGGCTATCAGCAACTCATCGAGGCGCGGTTCAACCGGCTGGGCATAAGCTGGTGCGGGCGGCTCGGCGTTCAGTCCGCCTTTCATTACAAGGGCATCTTTTTTGTCTTCACAGCCCCCGGCATCGGCGCTCCCTTCGAGACTGGCAACGAAGACCTCTACATCCGCGACCAACTCGCCGCCGATCACTCTGTCTGGTCAATCGCAAGCTGGCATAAGGACATGCATTTCATGCAGGCGGGCGGCAAAAGCGACGAGACGGGCTGGGGCGTCTACGAGCAGGCACGCGCGGGCGGGGCCATCATTGCCACGGCGCACGAGCATTCCTACTTCCGCACGCATCTGCTGAGCAGCATGATGAACCAGACGGTCGCCAGCACGTCAAACACTTTGACGCTTACGCACGGCAACAGCTTTGTCTTTGTCTCCGGCCTCGGCGGCAACAGCATCCGCGAACAGTTGGTGACCGGCCCGTGGATCGCGAGCATCTACGCCGCGCCCTGTCTGCCCGGCGACACTATCTGCCAGAACGCCTCTTCCTACGGCGCGATGTTCGGAGTCTTCAATGTTGACGGGCAGCAGAACAAGGCGAACTTTTATTTCAAAGACCTCAACGGGGAGATCGTTGATAGCTTCACGGTCATCTCGCAGTTGGACATGCCAGCCATCAACGACCTCGCGCCGTCGAAGGCGGCAGCTGGCGGCTCCGGGCTTCAACTGACCGTCAATGGCGCGAACTTCATCAAAGAGTCTGTTGTCCGCGTCGGCGGCAGCGACCGTTTGACGACATTCGTCAGCCCGACGCAACTGACCGCGCAACTCACGAGCGCAGACCTTCAAACGGCGGGGGCTCTCTCCATCACCGTCCGTAATGCTGTGACCGGCGGCGGCAACTCCGCACCTGCCGACTTCACGGTTGAATCAGTTCTCAATCCCTTACCACATATCAGCAGCTTCAACCCCTCCATCGCCCTCGTCGGCGGCGACGCTTTCTCGCTAACGGTCAACGGCACAGGCTTCGTCAACAGTTCTCAGGTGCGCTTCAACGGTGCGGAGCGCGTCACGACATTCGTCAGCACAACGCGGCTAACCGCGCAGGTTCTCTCCTCCGACGTGCAGACGGCGGGTAGCTTCCCCATCACAATCTCGAATCCGTCTCCGGGCGGCGGGACTTCTCTTGAGGTCATTAACTTTACTGTCAGCACTGCCCCCGACACCATGCAGTTCGCCGCCACGTCTCGGCAGGTCAGTGAGAATGTTAACTTCTTCGACGTAACCCTCACACGCACGAACCCGACTGGAGGCGCAGCCAGCCTCGATTACGCGACGAGCAACGGCACAGCCAACGACCGCTCCGACTACACGACCGCGCTCGGCACGCTCCGCTTCGCCCCGAACGAGACCTCGAAGACTATCAGAATATTTATCACCGACGACCGCTTCGGCAACGGCGCGAATGATGCGCAGAGCGAAACCTTCCAGATTAACTTGAGCAATCCTGTCGGCTGCTACATCGGCACGCCGACTTTGACCGTTACCATCGAAAACAACGAGGCGACGAGCGGCCTGAACCCGACACAGGAACCGTCGTTCGATTCAAATTTCTTCGTCCGCCAGCACTACATTGATTTCTTCAACCGCGAGCCGGACGCGCCCGGCCTTGCCTTCTGGACTAACCAGATTAACGAATGTGGCTCCGACATCAACTGCCGCGAGCGAAGGAAGACGAACGTCTCTGCCGCCTTCTTCCTCTCCATCGAGTTCCAGCAAACAGGCTATCTGGTCTATAAGACATTCAACGCCTCGTTCGGCAACATTGCGAACACGCCCGTGCCTTTGAGCTTAAGGGAATTCTTGTCGGACACGCAGGAAATCGGCAGAGGAGTAGTCATCGGAACGCCCGGCGCGGAATCGCTATTGGAACAGAACAAGGTGGCTTACTTCAATAACTTTGTCGAGCGCGCTCGTTTCACGGCGCAGTACCCATCGAGCATGACGCCAGCGCAATTCGTCGAGGCGTTGAACGTAAACATCGGCAACTCGCTGACGCAAGCAGAGCGGGACGCGCTGGTGGAGAAATTGACAGCCGGAACCGAAACGCGCTCGACGGTGCTACGCAGAGTAGCGGAGAACGGGGAATTGAGCAGGCGCGCGTCAAATGGCGCGTTTGTCCTGATGCAATACTACGGCTACCTGCGAAGGAATCCGAATGAGACCCCGAAATTGAATCTGGACTTCGCGGGCTACAACTTCTGGCTCAACAAACTCAACGAAGCGGGAGGAAACTTTGAAAATGCCGAGATGGTCAAAGCTTTCATTACCTCCGGCGAGTACCAACAGAGGTTCGGCAATTAGCGAGTCGAAAGTCTGAATAACGCGAGTCCAGATAAGCTCCGGAGAAGAAATCTCAACAGCCTTTCAGGGACAGGAGCAACCGTCTCTTTCCTGCTCTTGAACTCACCTTGGATAGCTAATCGGCGGTCTTCATGTCCGGCACGCCCCTGTCCCACTTCGCCGCGTCGTGTTCGATATAGACGAACTTCCACGCGTGAAGCGTCTGCGGGTTAGGGTACATGCCTTTGACGTAAGGCTTCTTCATCCAGTTGGTCGCGTTCGTCATGAGAGGGATGACCGGCTGGGCGTCAATCAAATAAGCTTCCGCCTTCGCCATCAGATCAAAACGCTTCTGCGGGTCGCTCTGGCTGTTCGCCTCGTTGAGCATCTCGACATACTTGGTGTCGAACCAGCCCGTGCCATTGTCGCCGCTTTCGGTCGAGAAAATCGCGAGGAAGGTATAAGGGTCCATATAGTCTGCGCCCCAGACGGCGCTGCTCAGTCCCTTATAATCCAGATTCGCGCGCGTTTGGAGGAAGGTCTTGAACTCCATATTTTTGAGCGGCACGGTGAGGCCGAGATTCTGCTTCCACTGCGCTTGCACGAACTCTGCGACCTGCCTGTTAGACTCATTCGTGTTGTATGTCAGTTCGACGTCTTCAATCGGGAATTTCTTTGGGTCGAATTTTCCGGAGGCATCGGCGTAGCCCGCTTCGGCGAGAAGTTGCTTGGCGCGTTCCGGATCGAACGGGTCGCCCTTCGGTTGCGGGTAGCCGGGGAAAATCCCCTGTGGAGTAAACGCGGTCAGAGGCTTGGTGACTTTACGAAATTCGGAAAGCCCCTTCTTATCAATCGCCATGTTGAAAGCCTTACGCACGCGCCGGTCGTTCATCGGAGCTTTCTTGACGTTGATGAGGTAATAACTGATTCCTGCTTCGGGCGCGTCCATGTAATCTTTCAGAGGCTTAATGCTGTTGATCCATCCGACCGGCACGGAATGGTTGTTGGTCGCATCTATATCACCCGCTTTATAGAGGTTCTGCATCGTCGTCAGGTCTTCCAGAGCGTAGAAGGAAATCTTGTCGAGTTTGACGTTGGTCGCGTCCCAATACATCGGATCGCGGACGACGACGAGTTGATCGTAAGGTTCCCACGAGGCGAGTTTGAACGCCCCGCAGGTGACGATGTTTTGCGGCTGCGTCCACTGAAAATCGCCATACTTTTCGATGGCTTTGCGCGGCGCGAGACGGAAAAAAGGATTGGCTAACATCGGGATGAAATACGGCGCGGGCTGGTTGAGCGAGATGCGCAGCGTGTAGTCGTCCATTGCTTCGACACCGATGTCTCCGGCTTTGACAGCGACCAACTCTTTTCCGTCCAGCGCGGCTTTTAACTTGGGGTTGGCCGCAACGGCCTTCGCGCGATCCTTTTCGTCTCCCGCGACAATTAGTCTCGCAGGCTCATGCATGAAGCGATGAAAGGGAGTGTCAGCGGCATTGTTCGCGCCAGCCATCGGCGCAGCGGTCGCCGTTTGAGCGCCCGGCGCGGCTTCGGACTTCTCTATCTCCGGCGCGACATCCTTTTCCAGTACGAACTGATTCGTCTTCGGGTCACGCACGAACATGCCGCCCTCGTTGAAGGCTTGTGCGTACTTGATGACGTAAGCGATGTAGGCGTAGCGGGCGGCGAGCGCGGGCGTCAGGCCGCGACGGAACGTGTAGAGGAAGTCCTGCGTTGTAATCGGGTCGCCGTTTGACCAGCGCGCATTCTTTCTGAGATGAAAAACGAACTCGGTCGAATCAGAGTTTACGTCCCAGCTTTCGGCGATGGCCGGGATGGGTTGGGTCGTCTTCGGGTCGAACTCGACGAGTCCTTCATATAAGGCCATGTAGATGCGCGCTTCCGGCTGGCCGGTTCCGATTTGTGGGTCGAGCGATTCAGGTTCAGGGCCGGAGACGTAGCGCAGCACCTGCCCTTCGGGCGGTTCCACTTTTCCGAAAAACTCCGACTTGCTCGCCTGTGTGCTGCATCCGGTATTGAGCAGCAAGAGTGCGACGATAGCCACGCAGGTACTCGACCAGACGATGGAAATTCTTTTCATGGCTTTCAACCCCTCATTTGCCTTATCACCCGTCATTCAGATATTACGGCAGTCATCTCACCCAATCCAGACGCTTCTTGTAAAAATAACTTTACAACTCTTCAGAGCCGGCCGATATTTTCCCGCTGCCTATCTTAAGAGCAGACAAATTGAATAGGTCAAATCTCAATGAAAAGAGGGTTCCCGGCGCTTCTAGGAAGCTGATACCGGGAACCCAACTCTCTTAATTATGAAGACTCAGCCGACTTTTACGGCAGGCAGGATTACTGCCCTCGGCAGATTGTATGCGTTGACTTCTTACTCATATCGCAAGGCAATCATCGGGTCAACTTTCGTCGCCCGCCGTGCCGGAATATAGCAAGCGAGGAGCGCAATGATCGAGAGCAACGCCGAGACGCTGGCAAACGTCAGCGGGTCAGTCGCGCTCACGCCGTAGAGCAAACTCGACATCACACGCGTCAATGCAAATGCTGAAACAAGCCCTAAGAGGACGCCGATGAGAATTAGCCGCATTCCCTGCCCGACAATCATCTTGAGCACGTCGCGCCCCTGTGCTCCCAGAGCGATGCGAATACCGATCTCGTGTGTGCGCTGCGTTACGGAGTAGGAGATGACGCCGTAGACGCCGATGGCGGAAAGCAGCAGCGCGATAGAAGCAAAGATGCCGAGCAGCATCATGTTGAAGCGTTGGTGTGCGACGGACGATACCATCACCTCGGTCATGGAGCGAACTTTGGTTAAAGGAATCTGTCTATCTATCGCCCAGACCTGTTGCTTCACCGTCGCGGCGAGGGATGTTGATTGCAGTGTATCGCTACTGCTGCGCACGACGAGGCTCATCCAACGCTTCCATGGCTGCATTGATTGCGCGTAGGGAGTATAGACGGCGGGTTGTTCCGGCTGGTCAAGCCCGAAGTGCTTGACATCTCCGACGACGCCGACGATGGTCATCCATTGTGGCTCACCACGCGCCCAGCGAATGCGTGCGCCGATGGGATTTCGGTTCTGGAAATACTCCTGCGCCATACTTTTGTTGATGACGCCGACGAGCGTTGCGCCGTCCCTGTCTTGCGCCGTGAATGACCTGCCTTTAAGCACCGGGATGCCCATCAAGCGGAAATAGTCGCCGCCGATGCTGCGTGACCAAAGCTCCGGCTCCTCACCCGGCGTCACAGGCGGCTGACCTTCGATAATGACATTATGTGAGAGCGCCTCGTCGTTTAGAGGTATCTCGCTGACCATCGCCGCTTCGATTCCGGGCAGCGCGTGCAGGTTTTCAAGGACACGCTCACGAAACTGCGTCTGCGCGGGGATTTCTCTGTATCGCGTCTCTGGAAGCTCGATACGCATAGTCAAAAGATTGTCCGGCTGAAAGCCAGGGTCAACCGAACGAAGTTGCCAGAAACCTTTAATAAGCAGACCCGCTCCGACCAGCAGGACGACTGCCAGCGCCAGTTCGGAAACGATGAGCACGTCCCTGAAGCGATGCCGTGCGATGCCCCCCGTCGCGGTTCGTCCACCTTCTTTGAGCACTTCGTTGACATCCGCCCTCGCAGATTTCCATGCTGGCACAAGACCGAAGAGAATGCCGGTCACAATAGAAATGCCGGACGTGAAGAGAATCACCCAGCGGTCGAGACTGACGTTGTTGAGACGCGGAAGATTCGCAGGCTGAAGCGACAACAGCAGATCAATGCCCCAGAGCGCGAACATCAATCCAACAGCCCCGCCCAACAATGAGAGCAAGACGCTTTCTGTTAACAACTGTCTCACGAGCCGCATCCGGCCTGCGCCGAGGGCGGTGCGAATAATAATTTCTCGCTGGCGCGTCGCAGATCGCGCGAGCAGAAGGTTGGCAAAATTCGCACAAGCAATCAGCAGCACTAATCCGACAGCCCCGAAAAGAATTAACAACGCCGGGCGCGTGTCGCCCACCACGCGCTCATGCAGAAGCATCAGCGTGCGTCGTCGTCCCTTGTTCTCTACCGGGTCGGCCTGCTCAAGTTGGTGGTCAATCGCCGCCATCTCTGCCTGCGCCTGTTCCAGAGTAAAGCCCTTTTTGAGCCGCCACACGGTACGCAAGAAATGAACTCCGCGTGCGCGCGCTGCCAGAGGATAGGCCACCCGCAGCGAGACGAAGACATCCGCGCTCTTCTCAGGCAGCATGAATTCGGAAGGCAGCACGCCAATGATGGTGTAATTTTCTCCGCTGAGCGGAATCGTCTGACCGATGATGTTTGGATTGCCGCCGAAAGATTGCTCCCAGAATGCGTGACTGAGTACGGCGACACGTTCGCCGCCGAAGCGGTCTTCTTCCGGCATCATGAGACGCCCGATGGCCGCATTCGCGCCGAGGACATCAAAGAGTTGGGCGTTGAGCAACGCGGCTTGAATCTGCACGGGTTCGCTTCCGCCCGTATAGTCCATGCCTTGCAACACAGCGCCGCCGCCCTCGACAAACGACCTGCTCTGTGCACCTATGTCATCCATATCGAGCAAAGATTGATTCGAGCGAATGGTCACGAGTTGCTCCGGGGCCGGGTACGGTAGTGGGCGGAGAAGCACCGCATTGACGACGCTGAAGATCGCCGTGTTCGCTCCGATTCCTAAAGCCAGAGTAATCACTGCGAGCAGTGTGAACGCCGGGTTCTTGAACAGCATCCGAATCCCGAAGCGTAAATCCTGCCAGAAACTTTCAAACATACCACCTCCACGAATATCGTAAGACGTGTCTTTAACCCAACCCACATTCCCAAAGTCCCTGAGCGCCGCGAGCCGCGCTTCGTCCGGCGACATTCCCTTTTCAATGTTTTCTTCCGTTATCATTTCGACGTGAAGGCGCAACTCTTCATCAATGTCGTCAAGAACCGCTTCGCGCCGGACTAGGCCAAATAACCGTGACAAGAGAATGTTCAGCCACTTCATCTGGTCTTACTCCTTACGTCGCTTGCCGCATCTTCGCAATGGCGAGCGTCAGTCTGTCCCAACTCGCTTCTTCGATAGCGAGTTGCTTCCGACCCTCTCTCGTGAGTGTATAGAATTTGGCGCGGCGACCCGTTTCGTTCTGATCCCACTTCGAGGAGACCCAACCGCGTTGCTCGATGCGGTAAAGCGCCGGATACAGTGATCCCTGCTCGACTGTGAGCATTTCATCGGACATTTGCCTGATGCGCTGGATAATGCCGTAGCCATGCAACGGGCCTAAAGAGATAGCCCTGAGAATGAGCATGTCGAGCGTACCTTGCAGTAAATCAGCTTTCGATTGAGTCAAAGGTTTGTCTCCATTTTTATGAATATATATGGATGCTTAAAGACCATGATACCTAGAACATTTAGGCAATATATACCCAAAGCCTAGAATGTCAAGACTTCGTTAGAGTCAATGATCATTGAGAGTCAGGCAGGTTGTGAATTGATGACTAACTCAGGTGAGCAATGAGGTGTTGGCAGATTCTTGTGCTCTTAAAGAACATGGCCTCCGGTTAAGGAGGCCATGTTCGAGATTGAGTTTATTTGACCGAGACATCATCCACACGGAAGGATGTGGGCAGTGAAACGTCGTTGACAGCCCGGAACTGTATCCGCACCGTTTGTCCTGCAAAACTGGCGAGGTTGAATGCTCCCCTCTGCACATAGACCCCAGCCGTGCCGCTGTTCTGATTGCTGAAGGTTGCCAGCGTCGCCAACAGTGTCCCCGTCGTACTTCGCACTTCGACGAAGAGCCTGTCAAAAACCTGCGCGCCCGCCGCCTCACTCGTGGTCACATTCAGCCAGAAGGTGAGGTTGGGCGAGGTAGCCGTAGGAATTGTAATCTGCTGGAACAACGTGTCGTTGGCGTTGTTCGCGGCTCCTAGTACGACGTATGCCGTGCCGGTGTGCGGAAAACTTCCGGTGCTCAGAGAAGCCTGTCCGGTGAACGTCCAAGGCACAGTGCCACTCTCAAAGCCCCCGTTTGTGATCCGTTCTGTCCCGCCGCTGACCGCGCCCGCTTGATTCACTGTGAAGGTACGAGCGGCGATGGTGAGCGTACCCGCGCGTGTCGTCGTGGCGGTATTGGAGGCGACGGAATAAGTGACCGTCCCGTTGCCCGTGCCGCTCGCGCCGGAGGTAACTGTGATGAAAGCGGCGTTGCTCGCCGCCGTCCAATTACAGGTTGCGGCGGCAGTTACGCTGACGCTGCCCGTCCCGCCGCCTGCCGGTTGGCTGGCGCTGGTCGGGCTGATAGTGGCGCTGGCGCACGGATCGCCGCCGCCGTTGCAATCAGCCGGAACATCAGTGGCGGCAATGTGCGTCGTGCCGTCGTTACCGACTGCTGAGACGCCCATTCCGTGGCGCGCGAAGACAGCCCAGATGGCGCACCTGTTAACACCGCCGTTCAGATTCTGGTCAGCTTGCAGGATGCCGTCACGCGCGTTGAGGAACGAGGGGCGCGAAGGCGTGAACTTCATCCCGTTCAACACCAGCCTGTCGGTCGTCGCCGCGCCGAGTTGTGTGCGCAAATCCCAGAGGGTCACAGCCCACACTTCTCCGTCATTGTGGACTTCAAACCCGCCAGCGCCAACGTCCGCGTAAGAATCGTGCACAGGATTGGCGGGGACGGTGTAGGGCGCACGGCGGATGCCCGTCGTATTGTTAACGACGTATTCGCCCATCACGCCGTCGTTGTTGATGGTGGTAGCCCAGTAGTCCGACCAGCCTTCGCCCATCGCGCCGGACTGCGTGCCGCCTAAACCGCTCCCGTTGCCGATCAGGCGGTTCGAGATACCGTGACCGTACTCGTGGAACACCACGTCGCTATCCACAGAACTATCGCGGTCTGGATTGGGCGCGGTGAAAAGGAACTGCTGCATGCGCGGGCGCTGGCCGTCGGGTGGCGTCGAAAAGTTCGCGTTGTTCGTGCCGGAGCCGTCCTGCGCCTCCGCCCTCACGGAATCGTTGGCGAGACCGCCGCGCCCGAAATTGTTGGTTTGGAAGTTGCCCGCCGCCTCTGTGAAGCCGAGGCGGTACGAGAAGTCGTGCATGATGTTGTTGTAGTAGAACAGGTTCGTCACGATGGCAGCCTGTTGCGTGCGTGGGTCTACGGCGGTCGAGAACGGGAAGGTGAAATTTTGATCGGGGGCTGAGGCGTGGCCGTTGGACAAGCCAGTGCCGTTGTTGGCATCGGGCGCGTTGTTGGCGTCCGTGTCGAGATAGGCTTCGACGTTGTTGCCCGTGGTCACAGTCGAAGTACCCATCCATCCGGCGGTGGTGTTGATGGTGGTGTCGCCCAAGAAGGAGACGAGTTGGCGTGCCGCCGCGCCGGGGTCTTCGGTGAAGACCGTGCCCTGCGCCTCGAACACGTAAAGGTTACGACGATAAAGCAACTCGCCCGTATTCGCGTCAACGAGGATTTCGTACCACTCGTTGGCTCCGACCTCCGCGTAAACATGCCATGCGAGTCGAGCGGCGTCGCCTACACGCACGACGTTCAGTTCCGACAGTACCTCCTCTAATTCAGCACCCAGCGGGTTGGCGAACGATGACATGTCACTCTTCGAGGCGCGTGCGCGCGTCTCAGCGAGCGCCGGGATGATGTCCCTGCCCGCATACTCGAAAGCCTTGGCGACGGCCTGTTCTTCAACGATAGAGGGTTTGAGCTTCAGCTTTAGCCCGGAGGGGGAATTCGCATTGAGTTGTTCGGCGGAGATGAGGAAACCTTCGCGAACGGAAAGGATTTCTCCACTATGGTTGACGGCGACTTTGACTTCCCCCTCAAACACTTTAATCCCTGCAACCGTCTGGAAGTAGTTGAGGAAAGTAGTCCCTTCGTCGTTGTCTTCCTTGTCGAGCTTCAGGTTAGGAACATCGGCGTCCGCGAGCGCGAACAACGAAGCATTCCGTTGCAGGTAGCCACGGGCGATGGTATCCGGCGCGCCCGACTGCGGCTTGGTGAGCAGCGCCCCGTCAACGAAGAACATTTTCATCGCGCCCGATTCGTTGACCACCGCGCGCAGCTTCTGCGCGTCGCTCGGCTTCAGGGTAGCGCGGAACGCATCAATGTTTGTTCTGCGCCTCTGAAGTGCCGGACTCTGAGATGCGAGGGTCGGGGCAGCCGTGGAGGTCGAACTGAGATCGTAGTCCGTGAACTCGGACTTATCAACGAGGCGGAGATCATAGTCCGGGAGTGTCGCGGGCTGAGTTTGTCCAGCGACGCTGAGCGGCACATTATGAGGAAGGGGATTCGCTGCCTTTGACTTGGTTGAGAAGGTGATAGGGGTGACTGCTAGGGCAACACCCAGCAGCGCCGTTAGTAGGCTCTTACGCATTTTTTCTTTCTCCATTCGTTTCGGTTGCATACGATGACAGGATCGCCTAGCAGCTTCGCGGGCGGTGAGCGCCGTTCACGCAGTCAGGTGACACCATCGCTATTTTGAGCGAGATGAGAGTGACCCGGTATGTGATCTGGTTTTGCGAGAGACTTCCCGACCGGAGCATCTAACCGCGAACCTCACAGCAATTTCAGAAGAAAGCAAGCCACGTTACCGAGTTTGGCTGCTGACACGTCTATGGATTTAGACTGCCGTTATTGTCTAAGGTGAGGCTTCGGCGAAGTACCGTCAGCAAGAGATTGTTACCCTTTGATACAAGCAAGATATTCCTGACTGGCCGGGGTGTCAATAGTCAGGCTGCCTTCTCTTATGCTTGCAAATCGCGCAATCTTCGGAGCACGCATAAGGCCGTTGACAAATCTTTACAATGCGTTGACCGACTCTTTACATAGAGGCGCGCAAATTTCGCGTATAAGTTTAGCGAAGAGAGCGAGCGTGCTGCTTTCGGAAATGTTTTTTTGATGAAAGGAAAAGAGATGAAATCGGTAAAAATGAAATTGATCGTCGTGTCGTTGGCGATCACCGCCGCTTTGGTCATGTCGGTGGTCGTCGGGTTCGCGCAACAGGATGGAAAGCGCGAGTGGGGCGGCGGCCCACCTCCGCCGGGAGCGCATGAGCCGGGCGGAGGTGGGTCGCGTGGCGGTCTGGGGCCGTTAGTCCACGACCTTAACCTGACGGACGCGCAGAAGGCGCAGGTCAAACAACTGATGGAAGGTTTGGAGACGAGTACGAAAGACCTCCGCGAGCAACTTTTTAAAGCGGGCGGCAGGCCATTCGACGACCTCAAGGACGGAGCCTTCGATGAAGCGGCGGTGCGCGCCGCAGCGCAAGCGCGGGCTAACATCCACGTCGAGTTAGAAGTCGCGCACGCGCGCGTGATGTCGCAGATTTACGCGCTCCTGACAGCAGAGCAGAAGGCCAAACTCGCCGAGCGGCGACAGCACTTCGAGCAGAACCGGCAGCAGTTCGAGTCGCGTGGCGCTGCCGGAGGACAATAAGCAGGTTGGAATTGAAGACGCCCCCGCAAACTTGTCCTGTCGGTCACAGGGGCGGTCTTCCGG
>CAXTRQ010000050.1:0-34515 GCA_964246705.1 uncultured Pyrinomonadaceae bacterium | reverse complement strand
CGCGGCGTAAGTTGCAACGGCTTTATCCTTCAACTTCAGGCTGACGGTGTACTAGTTGACCGTTCTAATAAAACCCACTAATCTTCAGCGAGAATTAAAGTTCAATTTACGTGGAGTGCTTATGAATATCAAAGTAATAGTTGAACCTGGCGAAGATGATTATTTCGTAGCTCACGTGCCATCTCTCAAAAGTTGCTGGTCACAGGGTAAGACCAAAGAGGAGGCTCTTGAAAATATCCGTGAAGCAATAGACTTGTATTTAGAACCCGAAGCCACCGAACTATCAGAAGATCAAGAGTTAGTTGAACTAACGGTATGAAGTTGCCTTTGCTCTCAGGGCGGCAAGTCTTAGCAGCATTGACGCGCTTGGGCTTTGTTGAAGTTCATCGAAAAGGCAGCCACGTAAAGATGAAACATGAAGATGGAAGAGTGATTGTTTTCCTGTTCCATGAGGAAGTTGATCGTTACACCTTAAAGGGCGCGCTCCGTGATGCGGACATTGAGACCGCTGATTTCCTCAAAGAAGTTAAATAATCGTCGCCGCCCAACAGGTCGTGATACAAGCAACAGCATGCGGTGTACGATGCTCGATGCCTGCGGAGGTGGCGAGCGAGAGACAGGGTCAGTGTCGAGAATGAGTTTGGGAGAAGTTGCTCCCGGCCAACAGTGTGACCATCCGAGAACCCTGACTCGCAACACGCAATGGGACATTGCTCCCGAATAGGAGCGTGGAACTACACCGAGCAGTCCTTCTTGCTTGCCTCAGCCTCCGAGATCATCAAAGGAGGTGCACCCAATGCGCTATATCGGCGTCAATCTAGATAAGACTAACTTGGTCGTTTGCTTTCTTTCGACGGCATTGCGCCCGAGCGCAATGATGCGGCGTAAATTAATTGTCGGCGGCTGGATATAGCAATAGAATCTGCTCCGGAAAATCTTACCGCCGCGCCTCGGTCGGCTGCACATGGTTTCGTCAAAGGAGATCTGTTTATGAGCTTCCGTCTAAGCATGGTCTTATTTTGTCTCCTCCTTGTCGGGAATGCCGCTACCGCTGCTCCCTGCGTTCGATTGAAGTCCCAGCCGGATGTATGGGTTATAGCCAAGGCCGATGCGTTTGTTCGAGCGGCGCGCGCAGCATACGAAAATGACGAGGCACAACCGGTTTATGAGAGGGTGCTGGACGGAATTGCCAACACAATTCGGCAGTGCAAGCTTTCGCAGGATGAGGACTTTGTCAGCCGCTATCGGGAATTCATCGAGTACATTGAAGCGGCTTCGCTGGAACGCCAGCCCGATCATGAGCTTGGCTTTAGCGTGCCCGATAAGCAGTACTTCGCAGAGACGCGTCAGTATGTGCAAATACCAGAGTTCCTGCTGACCCCCAGTTTCCTACGGTCTGTTAGCCGCTATGAGACTCTGGAGCAAGCAAAGTCTTTTCTGCGGTTGCTCAACGCAAGCAGAGAGTCTACCGATCAACTCCTCTTCTTCAGCTACAAGTCGCGTCACTTGGGGACTCCTGACAACAACGACAGCTATCGGAGGCTTTTGATAGTCGTACCGGGGAACGCGGAGAAGGGTGTTCCAGAGAAATGGGTTCAATTCGGGATCACTGATCCGGGAGCGCGGATTCGTGTTCGCAATGTTTCAGTCGTGTCCGCGATGCTCGGCTCCAATGGGACATTCAACACCTACTTTAAAGACTTTTACCGAACGTATCGCCGGGATGGTTCGATCAGTATAAATGGGCGCTGGGAATTGGGATATGGCGATGATAACTGCGTGCAATGTCACAAGAGCGGCATCCTTCCCATCTTCCCTGTAGATGGCAGCGTGAGTTCAGGCGAGCAGCGAGAGGTTCTGGCGGTCAACCAGCGATTCCTCACGTATGGCTCGCCCCGTTTTGACAAGTATCTAGACCAAACCAAGTTTGGCCCCGGACTCAGTTCAGCGAGATGGGAAGACCGTATTCGACGCTTTGGCGAAGGCTTTGACGGAACAGCGGTGTCACACGCTATGAGTTGTGCCGCTTGCCATCAACCCGAGCGCCTTGGGTCTCTGAATTGGCCTATGGATCAAACCTTAATCAGCTCCTTCATCAAAGGAGGCCAAATGCCCCTCGGATACACACTCCAAGTCTCAGAGCGGGGCGAATTGTATAAGAGACTGATCCAAGAATACTTCGCACTTGACGACGCCCATCCGGGCATTCTGAAGTCTTGGCTCTTGGGCAAGCTTAGGTAACCTTGTCCGCTCAAGAGTCCCTTCGGTCATTCACTGCTTTTAGAGTGCCGAAGCGGTCGGCATATCACATCGAGGATGAGGAAAGGTCAGGTCAAAAGATTGGCAGGAAGCGATGCTCAAGGGCAGGCGAAGTTTGTCGCCTCGCCGTTCGGAGTAGCAGCATAGCGAAAGATGCTCGAAGAACTTCCACGCTCGAAAATAATTTTCGCAACGCAACCGAAGGTAATCCAGTCAAGAGTTATAGTGCCACCAGCTTCGATTTAGGCAGTCCCGCAGGACAGCACGAAATTGCCACGTTTGTAAGTTTGGGATAGTATGCGGCTCCAATGCGTTTTCGCTTTTCACTGCGTTAACGCTTGGGCCGACTAGCGACGGCAAAGCCGACGGTGGGCTGCGATTCAATTTCTCACGGTCATGGTTACCCTCCTCGACGTGCGTTCCATTCCGGTGGAACGTTTAGGCTGGCGGACGCATTGCCTGAAGCCGCGCGCACATGCCGTAAAACCTTATACACTGTCCGGAAGCGACAACCGACAAAAGCACTATGAAGCACTACTGGTTCTTCTTTAGTTACGCGCGGCTCGATAGCTCTCGCGACCCGTACCTGAAAAAATTTTATCAAGAGCTGAACGAAGAGGTTCGCCGGATAACAGGAGACGATCTAGAGTTCATCGGATTCTTCGACAAAGATGATATCGAGCCGGCTACGCAGTGGTCTGTGGAATTGAGCGAAGCCCTACAGAAAAGCCGGGCTTTCGTATTCGTGCTGTCGCCCACCTACGTCCGTAAAGAATATTGCGGGAAGGAATGGCAGGTCTTCCGCGAACGCCTGCATGAGTATCTGAGAGGGAAGACTCCAGCGCCTAAATTGCCTCCGCTCATGTTTCCCGTCCTTTGGGTCCCGGAATCAGAGCTAAAGGGGATGCTCCCGCCCGTCATCTCCGACTTGCAGTACGATCACAGCTCGTTTGGCAGCATCTACGTTGCGGAGGGTCTCCAACGACTGAGGAAGAATAAGAGCAGGTTCAGGAACAGCTACAACGATTTCGTCAATAGTCTTGCGAAACTGATTAAAGCACATGCCCTGCAACACCAGATACCACCGCTGACGACGCTCAAGGACATCAAGAGCATCGAAAGCGCGTGGAAGCTAAGTCTCCAAGCGGGACAGGGCGTCGGCGCGGGGGCACAGGCCGAATCGGAAGCGCGGCCCGTGGAGCGTACTGTCGGGCCGCGGTGCGTGGATGTCATTTACCTCGCGGGGTCTGCTCAGGAGTTGGGTTCGACCGGGAGGGCCGACCTGAAGTATTACGGCGCGGCAGACGGCAAAGACTGGCGACCGTTTTTTCCGGAAACTACGGACGATGTAGAAGACATGGTGCAGGGCATCGTCTCCGGCGAGAGGATGTATGCCACCACGATCACCTTCGACGGCTCCTTGATACAGCGGTTGGAGGATGCTGAGTCGAATAACCGGCTCGTCATCTTGACCATTGACCTCTGGACTATCCGACACCCGCGATATAAAGGTTTCTGGGATGACTTCACCTCGCGCGAGTTCAAGAACGTGGTGACGCTCTTCATCTATGGTAAAACAGACGATGAGACGACTCTGAACCTGCCAACATTAAGGGATGCGAAGTTGGAAGAGTTCATCAGCGGGGCGCGGGCCAGCAACCATTTCGGCATCATCGAGAGTGTGACTTCTAAAAGCGAATTGGAAGAGCGGTTGCTGGCGAGCCTGAGCCGCATGCAGATGAAAGTGGTCTCGGAAAGCCCGGACGTGTTAAAAGTCGAGAGCGGCCACGTCGTAACCAAGCCCATCATCGTAGGCCCATCCGCGAATGCACTCTGATGAATGACAACAGGCAAGGTAAGATAATCACCTTCTATTCGTACAAAGGCGGCACGGGCAGGTCTATGTCCCTAGCCAACGTCGCATGGATTCTGGCGAGCAACGAAAAGAAGGTGCTGATACTCGACTGGGACTTGGAAGCACCCGGCCTTCACCGCTACTTCTACCCTTTTCTGATCGACAAAGAACTGATCGCGTCGGACGGCTTGATTGACTTCGTTTGGGAGTTCGCGGTCGAAGCCGCCACGCGGGCGAAGACCGGGCAGAGGGAAGACAGTGAGTGGTATAAGCCCTTAGCGGAGTTGCAACGTAACGCGATTACGCTCGAACATGACTTCGGCGAAGGGACGCTCGACTTCATCCCCGCCGGGCGGCAGGGCCCCTCCTATTCGACACGCGTCAATTCTTTTAACTGGCAGGAATTCTACGACAAGCTTGGCGGCGGCGAACTCCTCGAAGAATCCAAGAGGCTGCTCCGCCAAGAGTACGACTACATCCTGATAGACAGCCGCACGGGCGTCAGCGACACCGCGGGCATCTGCACCGTCCAGATGCCCGACTCGCTGGTCATCTGCTTCACCCTGAACAACCAGAGTATTGACGGTGCTTCCGCCGTGGCCGAGTCTGTCTTCAGGCAGCGCAGCGAGACGGGCATACGCATCTTCCCCGTGCCGACGCGCATTGAGAATGCCGAAAAGCAGAAGCGGGAACAGAGGTTGAGCTATGCGCAGTTGCGCTTCGGTAGGTTTCCCAACCACAACACCGACACGGAGTGGAGGAATAACTACTGGCGTGAGGTCAGCGTCAACTACATCTCCTTCTACGCTTATGAGGAAATCCTCGCCCCCTTCGGGGACACGCCCGACTCGTCACTCACCCTCCTAGGGCCGGCGGAGCATCTAGCCTCTTACCTGACTCAGCAGGGAGTCTCGCATCTGGACTGGCGCTCGGTGCGTCAGCGTGGGCTGGTGCTGGACTCCTACGCCGAGCAGATCAAGACCTACACGGCACCGGAGGTGGAGCAGATTAAGCTGGCCGAGCAAGTCTTCTCCGAGATGCCTATTGAACTGCAAAGCGTCGGGCGGCGCGCCCTCGTGCGGATGGTGCAACTGTCCCCTTCAGAGCACGGCGACCGGGGGATGCCGGGCCGGGTCAGCTTGGCGGATTTAGACTCGGCGGGGGGTGAAGTCCTAAGGAGATTTTGCAAAGCTGGGTTGGTCGTTATCGAGCGGCAGGAGACGGGCGCGGAGGAGGCGCGGTTCGTGAATGCAGCCCTCGTCCAAGGGTGGAGCCGTTTGCAAGGCTGGATCGAGCAGGACAGTGACTTCCTCCAATGGCGTCAAGGTCTCCAACTGGCACTCGAAGAGTGGAAGCGCAACCGCCAGTCCCATGACAAATTGTTATCAGGCTTCGACCTCCCCGGCGCGCGCCTCTGGCTGGCTAGACGTGCCGCCGATTTGAACGAAACCGAGCAGCAGTTTATCCGCGCGAGTGTCGAGCTACAGGAGCGCCAGCAGAACGAAATCGCGGGAAAAGTCTTCGACGACCTATCCCCCAGAGAGCAGAAAGCGGCGCGCAGACTCCTGCTGCGCATGGTGCGTGTCGCGCGCCTGACCGCTGGCCTTGAAAGCTCACTCGCGCCAGCCGAGCAAGAGGATACCCCGGCGTCCGTCGCCTTGAGCGAACTGGACCCAGAGGCGCGCGAGATTTTGCAGACGCTCCGCGCCTCTGGGCTGGTGACGGTGACTTCAGACCCCGACCTCAACGAGGAGGCAGCAGGGTTCGTCAACGAATCAATCCTCACGGGCTGGGACAGCCTACACACGTGGATCGAGCAGGATCGTAGTTTGCTCTTATGGCGGCAGGAGATGCGCGCGGCTTTTGCCGAGTGGAGGCGAGGCCAGCGCGACGAGTCGAAGTTGCTGCGCGGCGAGGCGCTTTCGACGGCGGAAGCGTGGCTGAAGGAGCGGGCGTCTGACCTCAGTCAGGTAGAGCAGGAATATATCAAGGCCAGCCTTGACCTCTCCGAACGCGAGGCCATCCGCAACGCCGAGCGTGCTTTCTCCCTGCTCACCCAGAAACAACAGGAGTCCGTCAGCCGCGTGCTCGTACAGATGGGCAGGCAGCTTGCCGCCGACGGGGACGAGGCGGGCGAGCGGCACGGCCTCGACATCAGCGACCTTGACGTGCCGGCTCGGGAGGCGGTGGAGGCGCTGGCCGGTGCCGGCGTGTTCAATGTCACGCGGGACGGGCAGGGCGTCGGCCGCGTGCAATTCGCCTACGAGTCTTTGTCCTACAGGTGGGCGACGCTCAGGGACTTGCTGCTGGAGGATCGCGAGTTTCAGTCTTGGCGACAGAGGATGCGCGGCCAGATAGATGTCTGGGAGAAGGGAGGTCACGACAAAGCGTTTTTGTTGAATGACCTCTCGCGAGCCGACGCCGAGGCACTGCTGGCGAAACACGGCACCGACCTCAGCCCGGACGAGCAGGGCTTTATCAGAGCTTCCCTAGAGTGGCAGGAGCGGATGCTAAGCCAAACGGCTGAGGCTCTCTTCGTCGCGCTGTCCGAGGAACAGCAGAACGCCGCGCGCAGGACTCTGACCCGCATGATTAAGCCAGCATCCGCGGATGGGAAGGGTGCTTTCATCGTCTCAAGCCTGAGTGCTAACGAACTCAGCCCCCAAGTGCGCGAAATTTTAAATAAGTTTGCGGACAACAAGATCATCTCAATCAGGCGGGAGCCGAACACCAATAAAGAGACGTTAGCCTTCGCTCACGAATCCCTGCCCGGTCATTGGCCCCGGTTCAAAGAGTGGCTCGACGAAGACCGCGACTTTTGGGTCTGGCGGCGGCAATTTCATGCCGTGCTCGAAAAGTGGGAGCAACATGGACGCCAGCCGGATTTGCTCTTGAGCGGGGAACAATACGAAACAGCGAAACGCTGGCGGCGGCGGCGGCCGCAGGAATTGAACGAGAGCGAGATCATCTACATGGAGGCGAGCCGCGAGTTCACCCGGAGGCGGATGGAGTTGAGAAGGCGGAGGTTCGCCACCGCCTTGATCCTGATGCTGGCGACGGCTTTTTTCGCCGGCTCCGCCTTCTTCTATTATCGCCGGGTTAAGGTAGAGCGGGAGGCGACGGAGACGGCAAGGCGTGAACAAAAGGCGGCTGAATATAACTCCTACGGTTTTGCGTTGGTCTCAAAGAAGAACGTCACGAAAACCGACCTAGATACCGCAATAGACTTCTACACGCGAGCTCTCAGCGCCAAACCCGATTACGCTGACGCCAGCCTGAACAGAGGCAACGCCTACCTCCGGACGGGAAACAGCGACGGCGCGGTGGCCGACTTCAGCGAAGCGATTCGCCTCGACCCGGGGAAGGCCGAAAGCTACAACGACCGGGGGATGGCTTTCGCGCAGAAGGGCAATCTCGACCGGGCGATTGACGATTTCAACCAAGCCGTCAAGTTCCGCCAAGACTATTTCGACGCGTACCTCAATCTCGGGCAGGCTTATCTGGCGAAAGGCGATAGAGACCGGGCGGCCAGCGCCTTCGAGGCGGCATACAAAGTTGCGCCCGATAAGCAGACACAACAGATAGCCGAGCAGAAGAGCAAGGAATTGTCCGGCGATCAGCCAGCGCCCGCCGGACGTTATGCCGACGCCAAGGTTTTCATCTACTATAACGGCGACAACTCGACCGTCGCCGTCGACATTGCTGACCGTCTGAAGCGTCGAGGCTTCGGGGTGTCCGGCCCCCCCGAGCGTAACGATGGGAAGACCGCCGGCGACATCAGGTATTATTACGACGCCGACCGAGACTATGCGGAGTACGTCCAGCAGATCGTGCAATACGGTCTTAATTTGCGAGGCATCAAGATGAATATCCAACTGATGCCTCTCCTTGACCAAGGCGTCGCCCCCGGTGCTATAGAGGTCTGGCTGCCGGAGGAGCTGCCGAACAAGCCTCAGAGCGCCAGCGGCGAAGCCACGCCTCCGCACGCGAACAGGTAATGTGCGGCTTTGACCGCTACGTCCCCGGAGACATCTGAGTAGATTAATGAATCACAAACCGCTCTGCTTCGTCTTGATGCCCTTCGGCAAGAAACCGGATGCCGCCGGGGCGATGATAGATTTCGACGCGGTCTACCGCGATTTAATCGCGCCCGCAATCGCGGATGCCGGACTTGATCCCTTGCGCGCCGACGAGGAGATGACCGGCGGCATCATCCACAAGCCGATGTTCGAGCGCCTGATCCTCTGCGAGTTCGCGGTGGCAGACCTGACCACCGCCAACGCCAACGTCTTTTACGAACTGGGCGTCCGCCATGCCGTGCGCCCCTGGAGCACGGTGCTGCTTTTCGCCGAAGGTGGCCGCCTGCCGTTCGATGTCGCCCCACTCCGCGCCCTGCCTTATCGCCTCACCTTGGAAGGCGTACCGCAGGATGCCGAGACGACGAAGCGAGCCATCGCTGCGCGCCTGATCGAAAACCGTAACCCGAAAGACGTGCCCGCGACGGACAGCCCTCTCTACCAACTGATCGAAGACTACCCGAACATCGAGCACACGAAGACGGATGTCTTCCGCGAACAGGTTCGCTACTCGGAAGAGCTGAAGCAGCTGCTGTCGGCGGCGCAGCGGCGCGGCCTTGACGCGCTGCGCTCTCTGGAAAATGAACTCTCCCCTTTGAGAGACCTTGAGGCGGGAGTCATCGTCGATCTGTTCCTCTCCTACCGCGCGGTGAAGGGCTGGCAGGCGATGATAGATTTGGAGCGGAGGATGCCGCGCCCGCTTGCCATGACCGTCATGGTACAGGAGCAGTTGGCGCTGGCGCTTAACCGCGCCGGGGAGGACGAGCGCGCCGAGCAGGTGCTGCTCGATTTGCTTGATCGGCGCGGCCCGAGCAGCGAGACCTACGGCATCCTCGGTCGCGTCTATAAGGATCGTTGGCAAGCGGCATTAAAGAGGGGCGACACGTTTCTCGCGCGCAGCCAGCTTGACAAGGCTATCAACGCCTACCTGCGTGGCTTTGAAACCGACTGGCGCGACGCGTACCCCGGGATCAACGCCGTCACCCTGATGGAGATTAAGACCCCGCCCGACCCGCGACGCGGGCAGCTTATTCTGGTCGTCTCTTACGCCGTCGAGCGGCGCATCGCCGCCGGAAAGCCTGACTACTGGGATCACGCGACACGGCTGGAACTCGCCGTCCTCGCCAAAGATGAAGAGGCGGCCGACGGCGCACTCTCCGACGCGCTCGGCGCGGTTCGTGAGAAGTGGGAGCCGGAGACGACCGCGTACAACCTCCGCTTCATACGCGAGTCAAGGGAAGGGCGTGGAGAGGTTATCCCTTGGGCGCAGGATATGGAGAGAGTGCTTTTGAGGCATTCTTAAGTGTCGCTTATTGGAAGCGCACGCTCACCCGTCACCTGCTTCGGAACGCCCGCGGGTTTGTCACATCGCCTGTACTCGGGCGCGACCCGCCGATTCCCTAGCTTTCAACGCCTGCTGCGCCAGCTCCAGCACGTCGAGGGCGGTGTCCACCTCGGCGGGTCTCAGGCCGAGACCTTTTAGGATCAGAAGCTGCTGGCGAGAGGTGTCGAGGCAGCAAGGGTAATTCGCCTCAACGACAATGTCCGCTGCCTTTTTGTACGCGTCCAAGACTTCGCCGGGCGAGCCGATCAGGATCATCAACTCGCCGCGCGTTGCTATCGCCCGGTACTGATCCTCGTAGTTGCCCGCCGTCTTGAACGCGGCCTCGACCTCGCGTTTTACCGCCTGCTGGACTTCCCGCCGCGTCAACATCATTGCTATCACTCAGGCTCATCGACAGTGAGAATCCCGCGGGCGTGGCGCAAGCGCTTCTTTCTCTTTAGCCGCTCGGCGTGCTCTATCATGTCATGAATACAATCGTACGATCTGTGGAGCACGTCCCTGCGCAGCATCACCAATTCCTCTACGCTGATCAGGACGAAGGGGGCGCGACTTTCTTTAGCACGTATCGTCACCTATTTACTGGCACGAGATGTCTCGGCGACTCAAGCTGACGGCTCGCTTTGTGCAAGAACACTTGCCGCCGCCACGTCTGAGGGTGTTCGAGTGGCTGACTGCTCCTCAAAACTGATACGCGGTCAGCGCCCTAGTTTTCTGTTGACACGTCCGGCTAACGGGTATATATCGTCAGCTTCCACACGCTCGCCCGTCGAGGCCGTGCCGCTGTCATGCCAGCATGTTCGGGGAACGAGAATTTTACTCAGAGCAGTTCCTAGAACTTCTAACCCGTAGCGGAGAGCTTAGAAATACACCGTGAAAGCTTTCGCCTCCTTTTCTCATATTAATTATCAGCAGAAGGCGAATTCGTTGACGGGTGATTCGGACATCCTTTTACGAACATTCAGAGGACGCAATGGTTGCAACCAAGATTCTGCCTCTTCACTGGAAGACGATTGTCGAAAAAATCCACGAACGTGAATGCGTGCCGTTTCTCGGCGCGGGGGTTAACGTCAAGACCGCCGGTTATCAAGGTTTGCCTCTGGGGAATGAGGTAGCCTTGCGCCTCCTTGAAGAGATGCTCGGATTAAAGGCAGGCCATCTGGCAGATGAAGAACTGCTGCACTTGATAAAGTTTCAGACGTTGGAAAAATACCGTGAGCGTCTGCGCGAGGCGCAGGATAAGATAATTAAGGTGATGCAAGACGCAGCCCCGCCCCTCACGCCCGAACTGTTTGAGGAAGCACTCAAAGCCATCCTGCCGGATGATGAAAACGATACGACCTTAGCTCATATCATCACCAACAGTAATCTCGAAGATTACAAAGATTTCACGCGCGTCGCCCTGCAAGATTTGGCGCGCGTGTCGCTGCGTTATCAATGGCAGACGAAGGAAATCGGAGAGTTTGTTGACCGGCTCAAAAAGATTATCCCCGATCTCGACCGCAAACCCTCGAAATTGCTCAAAGCGGTGGCCGAGTTACCCCTCGAACTTATCGTCACCACCAACTACGACCGGCTGATGGAACGCGCGCTGGAATTGCTCATTCCACAGAAACTAAAAGATGCAGATGCCCTGCTCGCCGAACTGAAGAGAGCCGATGCCCGCCCTCTGATGCAGTATTTGAGGGATAACCTCTCCGACGAACTCTGGAAACAAGTGGAGGCACACGCGCCGGAGCAACCTGTTCCCCCGGCCCTCGGCAGCGCCGTCTTAGAAGAACTCAACCTGCTGATACAAGACAGAAGCCTCTACCATTTGGAAGACGAAGAACTGCTGAAGGAAGGTCTTACGGACGAGGTGTTGGCCGAAATCGAACAGATGCCGCGCAGTCATCTGCTGGTTCGACGCAATCGAGAGCTTTTGGAAAAATCCTTCCCACACATCTTCGCGCCACGTCAACCTTATCAGGTAGTGGTGCAGCCGATTAAAGGTTGCAAGGGACAGGACACGAACCAGAGGCGCGATGCTCTGGCCGACCACGACGGGCTAATTCTTTACAAGTTGCACGGAACTTTTCTCGACGGCAAGGTTGACGAGTGGAGTCGACCTGTGATTACCGAGGAAGACTACATTGAATTCCTCACCTACATCGGCGGGCAGGGAGAAGGCATTGACCGTCAAATCACCGCGAAGATTCAGTACAGCACTTTGCTCTTCCTCGGTTATAGCCTTGAGGATTGGAATTTCCGCACCCTCTTCAAAGGCTTAATCGAAAAACTTAACCCCACCGAACAGCCTCTCTCTTTCGCGATACAGAAAGACCCTTCCGAATTTTGGGTAAGATTCTGGGATCGTAAAGGCGTCGTTATCTACAATCTCGACCTCTACGACTTCGCGGCGGAGTTGCAGGAACGTTACAAGCAGTACGCGCAAAACCAGCAGGCGGCCCAGACACCTATCCCCAGAGAAAGGGGGCGCATCAGACGTGGTCGAGACTGAGCAAATTCAAGAAGAATCGCCCTACAAGTTTCTCGACTACTACAGGGTAGAGGACGAAGACATCTTCTTCGGGCGCAAACGCGAAACGAAGATTCTCTTCTCCGACGTGGTGGTAAAGCGTCTCGTCTTACTGTTTGCGAAGACGGGGACGGGCAAAACTTCTCTGATTAACGCCGGAGTTCGCCCGCTCCTTGAGAAGAAGGGTTACGTGACCTTTTTCGTCCGCGTCAAGAAAGACCCTGTGCAATCTGCCAGAGAATGTATGCTCAGCGCCTACAGCGACGTTGAGTGGTTCGGCGAGAATCTGGCCGCGCAGTTGAAGAATGTGGCCGCCCAATTAAAGATGCCGATTGTGCTGTTCTTCGACCAGTTCGAAGAGTTCTTCGTCTACGCTCCGAAGGATGACCCGGCGAAAGGGCGAGCCTACATCGCAGATTTTGTCTCGAACATGGCCGAGATTTATCAAGACGACAAATCGCGTGTGCATGTGGTTTTTTCGATGCGCGAAGAGTGGTTCGTGGAGATGGATGTCTTTCGGGAGAAGATTCCTGAAATCTTCCACAACGAATCGAATCTACGCCTGCGCTGGTTCGACGAGAAGCAGGCGCGCGAAGCCATCAAGTTGCCCGCCGCAGCTTTCAACGTCGAAATCGAAGATGCGGTGGTCGAAAAAATTCTCGACGATTTAAAGATCAACGGTGAGGTCGAGCCTGCACAGTTGCAGATTGTGTGCGACACGCTGTGGCGCGCGACGGAGGGCGAACTGCTCATCACTCTGGCGCACTACCAACAACTCGCCAAGGACAGTACCGAGAAGATTGCCGTCCAAGTTTTGTACCGGCGTTTGGAAGATGAATACAAAAAGATACCCACAGAGGAAGAGCTACAGATTCTCTATGTCGTACTTCCGAAGTTGCGGACACCTTGGAAGACGAAATACGTCCGCGATGTGGTGAGCTTGGAGAAGGAGTTGATTTCTGATTTTGAGAAGGCGATGACGGCTGGCGACGCCAACCTGCAAGAGATTATTCAGACCAACGAAGCGTTCCAACATTTAATCGGGCAACTCCAATCAAGCGATAGCCCGCTGCGCCATCTCATCGAAAGATTGGAAGATTCGCGCCTCATTCGTCGCAGTTTCCGCGACGACATGGAAGTTATCGAACTCTCGCATGATTATCTGGTTGATAGTCTCGACAAACTACAGGAAAGGGTCAAAGCCATCTGGCCGCGCCAGCTTCTCGCAACCGCGATGAGCGCCTACACGACCAACGGAGAGATGGTCAGGTTTGAGGATTTCGACAAGATTTCTAAAAATGCCCGACTCCTCAACGTGAGCGCAGACATTGCTGCCGCGATGTTCGATGTCGCCCTGACACATGGCTTGCACATGCATCTTTGGTTTGACCTCACCCCGCCCGGCCAAGCTTGGGAGATTCTAGGGAACAGGATTAAGAATCTCGAAGAGACTTCCAACATCATTGATCTCCTCGTTGATTTGCATACTCCGGAAGCCTTCCGGCTGTTGGAGACGACGCTCTCAGATGAAGAGATTGGTTCTTACGCCGTTCAAGTGATCGGACAGAAAGAGAGTTTGCCGGCAGTAGATTTCCTGACTAAAGCGCTAGAGAACGAACGACTGAGCGCGGAAGCGCGGATGGTTTTGAGCAGGCTGAGAAAGTCGCGGATGTACCCGCAGGTCGCCGCGCGTGCGCGCGCCGTTCTCGCCGATTTTCCGAAGAGATCGAAAGAACGCCTCGCAGTCGACGAAGCTCTCACGCCGACCGAGAAATCAACCGGAGGCAGCAGCCTTCCGGCGCAGCCAGATGTCAACGATTTTCGAGAGATAGGTTTTGCTTCACAGGATTCTTTGAAGCCGCATTATCGAATCGTGAGTAAGTTCATCTCGGACGAACGTATCGTCTTCTTCCTCGGCGCGGGCGTCAACTACATAGACCGGCCTTCCAATGAAAGATGGGAGATTGGCCACAATCTCCCGACCGGCAGCGAGTTGGCTGCCTATCTGGCGCAGACGTTCGGTTACAGGGGAAGCGAGCCAAACTACTATGACATCGCGCGTATCAGCCAGTATATCGCGGTGATGACCGGCGGCACGAAGGTTCTCTATCAGGAACTTCACAACCTCTTCAATGTTGATTATCCGCCGAACAGCCTGCACCACTTTCTCGCGGGTCTGCCGTCTCTTCTGCGCGCCAAAGGCTCGCCCGCAGGCGGGCAAATAATTCTCACGACCAACTACGACGACACGCTTGAGCGCGCCTTCAAGATGAGAGACGAGCCGTTCGAGCTTATTTCTTACATCGCCAACGGAGATAACGAAGGGATGTACCGTCATTGGCCTTCGGGCGAGAGCAGCCCGCGCATCATCGAGCGTCCCAACGAATACAGCGACTTGTTGATGTCAGAGCGGACGGTGATTCTGAAAATTTCCGGCGGGATAGACCGCAGTAATCCTGAGCAGGATAGCTTCGCCATCACGGAAGATGATTACATCGAACAACTGGCACGCACGGATATAACCAACTCGATACCTTTAACGCTCGCGGCTCGCCTACGCCGTAGCAACTTCCTCTTTCTCGGACATGGGTTGCGCGATTGGAACGTCCGCGTGATGCTGCGTCGCATCTGGTCCGAGCAGCGTCAAGGTTATAAATCATGGGCTATCCAACTTTTCCCCGACGCCATCGAGCGGCAGTTGTGGCTGAGCCGGAACGTAGAAATTCTCAACATGAAACTGGATGCCTACATCGCCGGTTTACATCAGCACGTCAGTGATTTTCCATAGAGGTTAAGGAAATGAGTGAAATTAGCCTTGCACCGTCGCCCTTCAAAGGTTTAATGCCCTACTCGGAGTCTGAAACGGACGCGCGATTCTTCTTCGGGCGCGGAAAAGAACGGGACATTATTATCGCCAACCTACAGGCATCGCGTCTGACGCTGCTCTATGGCGCAAGCGGAGTGGGCAAGAGTTCCGTGCTGCGTGCCGGTGTTACCTACCGTTTGCGAGAGCTTGGGCGGCAGGGCTTACGCGAACGCGGCACGCCCGAGTTCTGCGTCGTTAAGTTCAACCGTTGGCGCGACAATCCGGTCGCGGGACTTTTGGATAGTGTCCGCAGTGCGGTCGAAAAGACCTTAGACCGGCAAGACCTTGAGCCTGCGCCGCCGTCGGCCTCCTTCGTCGAGAAGTTGCGCCACTGGACCAACGTCTTGGACGCCGACTTGCTGATTATCCTCGACCAGTTCGAGGAATACTTCCTGTATCATCCGCAAGACGAGGGAGCAGGGTCGTTCGATGCGGAGTTCGCATGCGCCGCCCGCGATCCGAGGCTCCGTGTCAATTTTCTCATCTCGATCCGCGAAGATGCCATTGCCAAACTCGACCGCTTCACCGGACGCGTTCCCAACCTCTTTAGCAATCGTCTCCGCATCGAGCATCTCAGCGTGGGCGCGGCCCGCGACGCCATCGAGAAAACAATCGCCCAATACAACAGCTTGCATCCCGACGCGAAAGAGCAAATCAGTGTTGAGCCGGAACTGATTGCCGAAGTGCTCGACGGCCTGCGGGTGGGTGAGTCTCAACTGGTGAGCAACGGGCGCGCGAATAGTGTGGACGCGCAAAAAGTCCGAATCGAAGCGCCGCTCTTTCAATTAGTGATGGCGCGCTTGTGGGATGAAGAGATGAGCGTCGGCTCGCATGTGCTTCGACATGCGACGCTGCTCCGTTTTGGCGGCGCGGAAAACATTCTGCAAAATCATCTCAGCCGAACTATCAAGCAACTCTCTATGCCGGAACAGGAGATTGCGGCGGAAATCTTCCGTTATCTCGTGACCCCTTCAGGCACAAAAATCGCACAAACGGCTGCCGACCTCGCTGTTTACAGTGACCTTCCCGAAGGTGACGTGCAACGGGTGCTCGTCCAACTTTGTGATGTTCGTATCTTGCGTGCCGTTGCGCCGCCGTCAGACCAACAGCTTGAGCCGCGCTACGAGATTTTCCATGATGTGCTGGCTTCCGCTATCACGAATTGGCGTCTGCTCTTTGAACAACAGCTGAGAGAACAAGAGCAGCAGGCATTCTTCAGGAAATTTACGTTAGAGCAAAAAGCGCGTTATTTGCGTTGGGGTATATTGGGCCTTCTGTGCGCCTCAGTGACTTTGATAGCTCTCACCGTCTACGCATTTCGCCAAAAGGCTGCGGTCTCCGATGCGCTGATTGTTGCCGACGAGCAAAGAGACAAAGCTGAGAAACAGCAGTCTATCGCCGAAACGCAAAGGTACATTGCCGAGGTTAATGCGAATATAGCGGTGAATCAAAAATCAATAGCTGAAGCCGAACGCCAACGAGCGCGGGATGCCCAATTAGAAACGGAGAGGCAAAAAAGCTATGCGCTTCAGCAACTCGTCATCGCGCGGGCAGCACAAGCCAACGCATTGCACGCGCGTAGTGCGGCTGAACGGGCGAATCATGAGACCCAAGTTGCCCTCGTAAAAGAGAGGAAAGCCACAGAACTTGCTAGGGAAGAGAAACGTAAGGCCGAAGCTTTACAACATAAAGCTGAAGCCGCCGAAATACAAGCTAAGATGGAGAAGGCCAGAGGCGATGACGCGCTGAATTTTGCCAACTTTCAGGAGTATATGGCTAAGATAGCGAGCGAAAAATCTGAAAAAGAACGCCTTAGAGCCGAAAATGCGCTGGAAATGTTACAGAAGAGCGACCAACAACCGGAACTCACCTTCGCCGTCATTCGCGGGGTTGACTATCCTCTGAGTTCGGTCGCCTTCAGCCCCGACCTCGCCTCTATTGTGGCGACGGGCGATAGGGGCGAGGTCATCCGGTGGGAAACCACTCAACTCAGGAAGAGCTACGTCGAACGCAAGCCGCCGGTGTTTCTAAAGATTAACAATAAGTCTGTAACTCTGGCGATAACTTCGCCCGGCACGAAGGAGCAAAGTAAGTCATCTGCGGCGTCGGATTCTGCCGAAGCAATATCGAAGGTGAAAAAAGAGCAGGTCGAACCTCTACTGGAAGGTCTCGGCGGAGCGGTTAAAAAAACGGTCATCAGCTCTGACGGTAATCTTCTCGTCACCATCAACGACGCCGGAAAAGCTTTGATTTGGAACTTGCAAACGTGCGGCGCGCCTGACACACCTTGCCAATCCGTCCCGCTTGAGACGGAGGGGATGTCCATTACCACGGCGGCCTTCAATCCGCAAAACGCCAACCGGCTCGCGACCGGAAATAGTCGAGGTCTCACGCAAATCTGGGACTTGAGTCAGTGTTCGGCGGGCGGAAAATGTACGGCGGTGAAGAATCTATCAGGCCATGAAAAGAGCATCAACAGCGTCGCCTTCAACCGGCGCGGCGACCGCATTGTGACCGCGAGCGAAGACGGAACAGCGCGAATCTGGGACGCTGAAAAGGGCAAGGAAAAACAGACGCTGCGGCAGCACTCCGGACTTCTCTTCAGGAAAACTTATAAAAACTTCTTGTTTGGAAAGATTCCATTCTTCAGAACTGAGAAGCTCAGAAAAACATATTTCCCGCTAGAGACTGCGGTCTTCAATCCCGAAAACGACAACCTCGTCGTTACCGGCAGCGTTGATGGAATGCTGCGTTTGTGGGATGGCGAGTCAGGCATCAGTTTCCTGACCTTGCGTGGTCACGGCACATCCATCAGAAGCGTCAATTTCAGCCCTCATGGAAAGTATCTCATCTCGGCCAGCGATGACCTTACCGTCCGCATCTGGCAGCCATGCAAACCATCCACGAAAGCTGATCTGTTTGAAACGACCGATAAAAAACTCCTGCACAATTTTGCGAAATATTGCGACAATCCGAACGTCGTGAACGAAGAGTTGCCAACCGAAGAGATCAAGAAGAAAACCGCCACAACGCTTGGATTTTCATTGTCGTGGTTGTCTCACTGAGCCGTCAGGGTAGAAGTTGTAGAAGTTTTTGCCGGTTCAATTCGCGTTATTGCTATCGTCGGGCGGCGGGCTACTTCGCGCTGTGGCGACACGAAGCAAACAGAAAGTAATCTGCTACCGCTCGTGTCGCAACCATGAGGCGATCTAACAGTTCATTGAACCGGACTCGCAATAGAGCGACTCTTCTATCTTCGCGTTGATAGCTCGCCGGTTATCCCCGGCATTATGCCGCTGAACCACCAACCGGTCAGAGAGTACCTTCTGACAAGGCTGGTCGAACTGCATGTGATTACTCAGGATTGAGGTGGTGCACTGATGCCCGAGTTAGCTTTCGGAACGGAACAACTGACGGACGAAGACCGCAGCTACGGCGGTTCCCGATTTCGCGAGGTCGTCGACGCGCTTCTCGCAAACCCTTACCAGCGCGTATGGGGCGGTCAAGGTGAGCCGGCGCTTCCCGTACACGAGGTCACGCTCGGAAGCGTCCTGCGGGGAATCCTTCCGTTCGGCAAACATTACCTGTTTCGCCAAGCCACGGAACGAGCCGTTGATTCCGGCTCCGACTTGCGTTGGGGGACTGATCGCAAAGGGTTTCGTCGCCTCTTGCATCCGAACGGCGTATGCCTGATCGGACAGTGGCGGATTACCGAGGAAACCCAGTATTCGGGCTACTTCGCGCACGGCAGCCGCGCGCTCGCGGTCGCCCGCTACTCGACGTGCTGCACCGAGACGCGGCGCGGCCACACACGCTCGCTGTCGCTCGTCGGCAAACTCTACCCCACCGTAGACCCGAATCACGCCACACCGCTTCGCACAGCGAACTTCATCACGCAACAAGACATCGGCGGCGCAAGCACCGACTTTATCAACGACGCCGAACTGCTCAATGCTCCAGACACGACTGCTTCTCGTCGTGGTGGTGGGGTGCCAATCCTGATGACGACAGGCTTGGTATTTATGAGCGTCGACAAGCAGCCGACAATCCGTCAGTTGTATCAAGTCGCGGAACTCGGCAAGCCGTCAGGGCAACCGACGCAAGCGCCTGAGTTCATGCGTTTGCTCGTCGCCCCCAACCAGCCGAGAATCCCGGGTGAAAAACTCGACTTCCGCGACGAAGTGATGGCGCAGATCTTCGACCGTGGCGATCCGGTTCCCAAGCGGACGCTCACCTTCAACATCGAAGTCACCGACGAAGGTTCAACAACCGGCACGGCGTTACGCCAGCGACGGACGTTCCGAAACTGGCGCTCCATTGGCGCGCTTACGTTCGACAATGCTGTTGTCTCCTACAACGGCGATTCGGTGATCCATTTCAACCATCCGACTTGGCGCAATGACCGTAATGATCCGACCACTGCCACGCGGGTCGCTGGTCGCAAGGTACGGTGAACTCAGGTCGGCGAAGAATATAGCTGTGGCCGAGGACGCTGGTCTCGCCGTCGGCATAGTAGTTGTCGAGGGTCACGAATTCTTCGGCGGTCTGATGCATTTCGTATTGAGGCGGTACATAATCTGGCCGAAGCCTCCGCTGACGTAGAGGTCGCCATCGGCCCCGGCCACCACACTCGGGAACATGGAGTTCAAGCGCAGCACCCGCACGATGCTGCCGGTCGCCGAATTGACGACGCTTAATTCTTGAGGCTCTCTGGTGTAGTAGCCGGTGTTGAGGACGACGATATGCCCGGCATAAGAGATCGCTTCAAAAGGCAGGCGTCCCACTTCAATCTGCTTACCCGCGGGGCAAGTCTCCAGCCCGTCGGCAGAGTCATCTCGGCGGAGCGCACCGCGACTTGCCGCGCCGCCGCGACATAACGTAACGCATCCTCAGACGGCGTCTTTTTGATGTGCTCCCATAACTCGCGGTTGAGGATGTCTTCCTTCCCCACTTCATCCACCATCAAATCATCGTCCCGTTTATCCTGACCTGCGACGGCGCTGACGAGTAACAGAGTGCAGAGGGCAAGGCGCGCAAAAAACAACGGATTGGCGTTCGTTTTGTTTCGGTGTTGATGCATATAGCAGAGGTCAGGGTGTGCTCAGTCTTGCCGTATCAAAAAGGAAGTGTCAACGCAGTGTTATTTCTTGAGGCGGTTTGGTAAAACGTCTGCCCGCGTAAAACTGCATCCGCCGGGCCATCTCCGTCAACACCTGACCATGTTGGGTTGCGGTACGAGAATTATTTTCGGGCGCGATAATTCTCCGAGTGCATTACGCTAAACGGCGATCCCGAACGGGAGCGTGAATAATTTGTCTTAGTTTGGAGCTACCGGATGGTGATGTTAATGTCCACTCAACGAGCTTTGCTTAGCACTGCAAGCTAATGATCCATGAGGCAAACATCTATGGAAACACCTATGGAAATGCTTTCAGAAAGCAAATAATAGCAACTATCTCGTAAGTATGTAACCCCTAGCTCTACCGACCATGGGCCGCTCACGGTTTCGCGCCTTCGCTCTCCCTCGCGGCGGTCAGTTCCGATTCGACGTACTCAATGAGCTTCTCCAAGCTCGGCACTCCGTCAATTCTCTTCCCGTTCACGAAGATCACAGGGCTGCCGCGCAGCCCGCGCCTGAGTCCCGCTTCGAGGTCTGCCTCAACGCGCGGCGCGTAGCGATGCTGGTCGAGCATCTCGGCGAACTTCGCCTGATCGAGGCCGAGCCGTCCGGCCTGAGCGATCAAGTCTTGCTCGCGCAGCGACTCCTGATGGTCGAGAATGAAACTGACGAACTCCCAGAAGCGACCCTGCGAGGCCGCCGTCATAGCCCCCTCATGGGCGAGCGGAGCTTGTGCATGAAACGAGAGCGGGAAATTGCGAAACTGAATGCGAATCTTCGACGGGTACTTGCGCGCCGCTTCATCTAATACGGCGATAGCCAGACGACTGACCGGACTCTGCAAGTCGGCGAAGAGTTCGCACGTCACGGGGGCATCGACCTGCCCCCGGCTCAGCAGATCGTCGCCGATCTCGTTCAAGGCGCGCAGTCGCCGCGCCTCGTCCACGATCAGCCACTTCAATTGCTCGAAGGAGCGCGTGCCGGAATAGGCTTTGCCGTTGATGAAAAAGGTCGGTGTACCCTGTACGCCTAGCCTCTCGCCCTCGGCCCTGTGAGCCGCGATGATCTGCTTAATGCGGTCGCTCTCCAAATCACGCTTGAAGCGCTCAGCGTCGAGCCTCAGTCTGGCCGCGAACTGCACCACCTTCTCGCGGGTGAGCAAGGATTGCTCGGCGAAGAGCAAGTCGTGCATCTCCCAGAACTTCCCCTGCTCCTCGGCGGCGAGTGCCGCTTGGTGGGCGAGATGTGCCGCCGAGTGCATATCGAGGGGAAAGTGTTTGAAGCGCACGCTAGTTTGCACGCCCGCAACGCCCTTCGCTTGCAACTGGCGGAAGGCGGGCGCGAAGTGGGCGCAGAAAGGGCACTGGAAGTCTGAATACAAGACGACCTCGACGCGCTCGGTCGGGGCCGTCGGAGATTCAGGCTTCGGTACCGACGCTGTCAGTTGCGCCGCCAATAAGATGAGACAGAGGAAAGCGGTCATAAAGTCGGCTCTGCGCCTATTAGTTTTGAGTGATGTTCTGTGGGGGCCACTGGCGGGGGCGGTAGTTCTCGTCTACGATTCGATCCTTCGTGCCCGGGGGAAGGACTTGTAGTGTCTTGAGGAACTCAATGAGGGCGTCCTGCTCCTCTGGCGTCAATGCTCCGAAGGCGAGGCGCGACTCTTTGGCCTCGCCTGAATGCGCAATGACGGACTGACGCAAGGTAGTGAAGAGGCCGTGGTGGAAGAAGGGAGGTTCGTCGGCTGCGCCCCAGAGCCGCTTGGTGATGAAGCGGCGGTTCCCCTCCTTGAACTTCTTAGACCACTGCGACTGGTTCATGTCGAGCGGCTCGAACTCGCTCGGCTCGCAAATGTCGTGGAGCTTGAAGTCTGTGAAGGCTTCGACCCAGACGACGCCCGACGCATCAGGGCGCAGGCGTGGCTGCGGCAGCATCTCGCTCGAAAGGTCAACCTTGAAATCGCGCGTCTCGCCGCTACGCAGATTGCTGGCTGGGTTGAACGGGTTTGGCTCGGAGTAGACCCAGCCCTCGCGGTCGAGCGGCAGGCGCGGGACGTGACACGTGGCGCAGCCGACCTGCTCGAACAGCCGCTCGCCGAGCAGTACGGCGCGCTCCACCTCCGGGTCGCGGGGGATGACGCGGCCCGGCGGCTGTAGCGTCGCTTGCCAGACGGAGACAGCCGTCACGTCGGCGCGCGTCATCTCATTCTTGAAGCCGTCGCCGTCCGGGTCTGTGTCGCGTCCGAAGCGCTCAGTCGTCTGTATGCCGTGGTGGTGATTGTAAGCGTTGTTTGTGAACTCCCTTATAGAGACGACGTTGCCGGCCTGATGCCACGGGCGTATGACGAGGCTTGGCGGGCTGTGCGTGCTGCCGGAGAGAAGGCTCGGACGCGGCAGCCCCTCGACCTTCGAGATGTCCCAAAGCCCCTGCTTCGTCAGCGTGAGCTTGCCGAAGTGTACGCCCTTTGCGACAAGCTCTTTGGTCTCGCCGAGCTTGATGGAGTCGCGCGTGCGCTGTAACTCCTCCGTCATCTGCCGCGCGAGCATCTCAAGGTAGCCAGCGCCGAACATGCCGGTCGTGGCACGCAGGTCGGCAACCGTTTGCAGCGAGGCGGGCTGCCCCGTCTCGTCCACGGTACCGCGCGTCGGGAGCGTGTCGGACGGGTCGAAGGTAACGGAGTCGAAGCGCTGGCCGAGTACGAAGACGTTTGTGACGAAATCACCGCCGCCGCCCGTGATGCCGTACGGCGCGTTGTGGCAGCCCGCGCAGGAGTTCGCGTCGGGCGCGGAGACGCGGTTGAAGGCGCGCGCACCCGTGAGCGGCCGCCCGGGGTCTGAGAGCGGTCGTCCCGTGCCCTTCGTCAGCGGGCGGCCTCCGCCCTCTTGCTCTGTCCAGTTAGCGCTAAAGAGAAGTCGTCCGTGCGCGAGCAACTCCGCGAGCGCGACGCTGAACTCCTGACCGTCTTCGAGGTGTCGCGCGACCGACACCTCGCGTCCTATCTGGCTCCGCCCCTTCGTCTCCCCGCCGGTGGCCGTCGCGCCCGGTGCCCGCCAGAGCGTGAGGCCACCGCCTATAAGGAAAAGGCAGGCCACGGTCAGCTTAAGGCGCAGACGCAAAACCTCTCGCCTGCTACGCCGCTCCTGTTGAACTCCAGTTTCTGACATCTGTATCAAACTCCCGCTGGCGAAAGATTAGTTTGCGCCCGCCGCTTTGTCTCCCGTCATCTTCCCCGTCCCTTGCGCGTGAGTCGGACGCGCGCCGTTACTTCAGGCGCAACTCACGCGCGTACGCCAGAACGTTAGGGGCGTAGACGTTCATGAGGTTTGCGCGCACGCCGGCGGGGCCGTTGCCGGCCAGATAGTAATCCAGAGGAATGGTGGAGTAGATCACCCAGCCCTTCCCGTGCCGGTAAGCGTAGAGAACCAGCTCCGACGGGTTGCCGCGGCTGAGTATTCCGACCCCGTTCGCCGGTATGCTGCCGGCCACCACGTAACCGTGGGAGGACGAATTGCCGCCGTCGAGAGAGGTATCCGTAAGGACGCCTCCCGGCCCATTAGTGACCTTCGTCGTGTTGTTGACGATATTGATATTTGTGTCGTCGGAAAAATCCCTGACGATAGTACCCGGACTCCCCGGGAGCACCGTCGCCGCGGTAGTAACGTGGCGGTCATGGAAGACCAGCACGCCCCCGTTGTTGACGAAGTCAAATATCTTTTGGAGATTGGCATGGTAGGTATTCGTGTAGCCGCCGTTCTCCGGGTTTTGGATGAACAGGATTTGTACGGCGCTCAAGTCCGCGGTCGCCAAGTGGCCGATGTTAACCGCCTCAAGCCCCGCCGCGGTAATCGGCCCCACTTGGGTCGAGCTACCGTTGTCAAGGCTGAGGTCGTAATACCCTACCTTCTTGCCAGCCGGGATCATGGCGATGTCGCCCACGTTGGTCGTCCCACCGGCGACCGGCGCGACAGCCGCCGACCTGCCTTCTAACACAACCCCGGCGACCGTAACAGTGGCGTTAACGAAGATGTTTCCGGCGATGGTCGGCACGCCCGTGATCGAGAAGGTGCCGTCAGCCCCCGTGGTCGCCGTGCGTTGCCCGTTCGTCGTCACGGCGGCCCCCTCTATTGGTAGCTGGTTAGTGTCGAGCACGCGCCCGGTCACGGTCGTCTTCGGGTCGGGGACGACGTTAACCTTCACGTCCGCCGCGACGCCGACGTTACTGCCGGGGTCAATGGCCGTAGCACCAAGCGTCAGGTTTGAGACGCCGGCCGGGACTGTCAGGCTGAACTGGTAGGGAGCCGCCGAGTCTGTAAAGACCACGGCTCCGTTCACGGTGAAGTCAACCGACACCACCTGAACGTCGTCGGTCGCCTGAACGATAATGGGAAGCGTCGCCCCCTCAATGAAGGTCTCGCCCGTGGCCGGCGAGGTAATGCTCACCACGGGCGGGACGCCTGCCTTATCCTCGACGGCGAGGTACTGCCCGATGTAGAGACGGCTGTCGCCGGTCGCCCCGTTCTCTTGAATCGAGCGGTCGGCGGTCAGGTAGACGAACGAGTTATCAACGGCGATGCCGGTGCCGTTATCATCGCGCTCCGGGAAATCGAGACGCGCGCGCACAACGGGTGCGTCCGCGTTGGCGACATTTACAATGGGCACGCCGTTGACGAAGAACACGTCGGCACCAAAGACGAACTCGCGCGACTTGGCTACGTCGGTCAGGATGCCTCCGAGCGCCTGCTGCGTCGAGGCGAGCACCTGCGGCGCGGCCGGCGTGTTTATGTCAACCACCCTAAGACTGCCGTTGTAGTCGGCGACGTAGACCGTGTTTCCGTCAACGGTCAAATCCTTCGCGTCGGTCGTCGCGACGCTGCCGAGGGCCGCCGGGTTGCTGGGGTTGCTGACATCAATCGTTCGCAGGCTGCTGCCGTCGGCGACGACGGCGACGTTGCCGTTTAAGTCTACGCCGCTGGCGACGCCGGGCGTATTGAACGTGCCCAGCAGCGCCGGTGACTGCGGGTTACTCACGTCTATTATCTGCAACCCTGCGGCCCCGTCGGCGATGTAGGCGCGGTTGCCGACGACAACCACATCATTCGCCTCGCCCGGAGTGTCCAGCGCGCCCAGCAACACCGGCGCGGACGGGTTGCTCACGTCTATAACGCGCAGTCCCGCGGCCCCGTCGGCGACGTAGGCGCGATTGCCAACTACCTTCACGTCGTTGGCGTTGCCCGGCGTGTCGAGCGAGCCGACGATATGCGGCGCGCGGCGGTCGGTAACGTCAACCACCTGCAAGCCTGCGGACCCGGCCGCCACGTACGCGAAGTCGCCTGACACGTCCACGTTGTTGGCGAAGCCCGGAATGGAGACGAACGAAAACGCCGCGGGGGCGAAGCTGCTTACAGTCACCTGCGCGGTGGCCGTAAAGCCGCTGTTCGCCACGGTGATGGTCGTGCTGCCGTCAGCTCCCGCGAAGACCCTCCCGTCCGTGCCGCCGAAGTTGGCGACCGAAATGTTGCTGGAGCCGTAGTTGGTTCCGCGGCCCGTCGAAGTGAGATTTATCGTCGTCTTGCCGTCAACCAGATGGCCTGTCACAGTCAACTGTTGCGACGCCTCGCCGATGATTGTGTTAACAACCAGCGCGAAGCGGTTCGGTGTTACCTCGACCGAGCTAAGCGCCTTGGCGAGATTGAAGCTGTTCGGGTTCAGCGGGTCGCTGCCCGTCTGCGCCTCGACGCCGTCGGGTATGCCGTCGCCGTCGGTGTCGGCCAGCAGCGGATTCGTATGACGCTGGTTTACCTCTTCGCCGTCAGATAGGCCGTCGCCGTCCGTGTCGCGCTTGCGTATGTCCGTGCCGAGCTTGAACTCCTGAAGGTTGGTCAGGTCATCGCGGTCTAAGTCCTCCTGCGCGTCCACGGGGTTGTGCGGGTCGAGGCCGAGTTTGATCTCGTCCTCGTCCGGGATGCCGTCGCCGTCGGAGTCTTTACCTGCGACGGTCACGTTGGCCGTGATAATGCCGGACGCGCCGTCGTTGCTCGCCTGTATGACGACCGTGCCGCTCGCGACCGCCGTCACGACCCCGTCGGCGCTCACCGACGCGATGGCCGCGTTGCTGGTCGTGTAGTTCGTGCCCGAGGCGGTCGCGCTCACGTCCTTGGTCGAGTTGTCCGGGTAGCGCGCCGTCACGACGATCTGTGTGGTCTGCCCCGCCGCGGTGAACGAGAGCGTCGCCAGCATGATCGTGAGCGAGGTTGGAACCTTCGACGCCGCGCCGAGGACAATAGGCGGGATGTTGACCGAGCCGTTCGCCGGGATGATGAAGAAGTCCGACTCGCCTGAAGTGGTGACGCCGTCTCGCACGCACGTGGCGCGCGCTTTCACCTGGCCGAAGTTAGCCGGGATGTTCGGCAGCACCCACGTCCCGTCGTGGTTCACGCGCACCGTGCGGTTGAGCACGCTGACCGTGCAATTCTCGTCGAGTTGCGCCCGACCGACCTGCGCTGCGCAAAGCACAAGCACGGTCGCCGCAACCATCCGCAGCATGTGAGTACCTCTACTCATCGCACGGTCTCCTTGCTCCGCCGTAGCGGACAGTTCGCTACCAATCGGCTGAATGGCCTCCCAGATTCTGCAAGACCCTCTCGCGCTCTACCCTCGTACGGTTCGCCTTCTCCAAAATCTCCGGGGTCGCACGCAGCGAGCGCGTAGAGGGGTCGTAAAGCGCCGCGGAGGCCCCGCGCTGAAGCAGAAAGGTCTCCTGCATTCTGGTGAGAGTCGGCAGCCCGTTCATTTCGGTGCCCAGAGAAATTCTCGCCTCGACCGCGGCCCCGCGCAGCACTATGAGGCTGACCACCGTCTCGTTGCCTTCCGTGAACGCGAGGCGTTCACAGCCCGCAGACCACTGAAGGTTGTGGACAAGCAGTCTGCCGCCGCTTGAACCCGTGTAGACAGTGGCACCGTTCACCTCAATGCGATTTCTGCCGGCGTCGTCCGCGCCGCGCGTGTCGACCGCGTAAGCGACCAGCCCTTTTGAGGCGCAGGTCGTGAACTCGGTGCCGAAATAACTCTCAACTATGCTGCCGGTCTGCGCGTCTATGATGCGGTACTCCGCGACCCACGGGTTGACGCTGCCGCTGGCGTAAAGCTCCGCGTTACTGTGCCAGCCGCTATCTTCGACGAAGCGCATCCCGCCGACGATTGTGCCGTCAGACTCGGTCGCCAGCACGGGGACGCTCTTCAGCGGCCTCCCGCCGGAACTGATGACGACGAGGTTTGCGTGCGTCCGCGGGTTTTTGGCCGCCGCCCCGTCGGTGCGATACACGATCTTCCCATGGTCGGGAGACCACCGGGGCGCGGCCTTCGGCGTCCCGTCCTTCACCAGCACCTTTACGTCCGAGCCGTCGGCACCCGCCGTCAGAAGCTCGTTGCCTCTCAGGAAGACGATCCTCGCCTCGCGGAGTTCCTGCACCCTGCCGGCGGCGGCGGGCGACGCGAGCGCGGACGCGAGGAGACAAACGACGGTGATGATTTTGCAGCGCATAAGTTAAGGGATCGGCAGAGCCGGACAAGTGTCTGTACCGGGGTTACAGGCACCGACCGAGATAATGTTTCTGAATGTCCCGCAGGCCCTCCTGCCCGTGCCGCCGAACACGTCGAGGCGGTAACCCCTGATAGCGCCGCCCGTGTCGTTGGCGACGAAACTTCCCAACTCCGTTTGCACGGTTGTGCCGCGCGGGACAATACTCCTGTCTCGCGCGACCGAGCCGTTGGGGATGAGCGCGGTGTTGTCCGCCCCGGTGAAGTTGTCCACCACCGAGAAAGTCCAGTTCGGGTTGCTGCCGCTCACGTAGTGAACCTTGGTGCCGTTTCTACTGGAGCCGCTACCCTGCAAGCGGAGGTCGGCCAGAAAGGCCGTGCAGTAATTCCCCGCGGGCAGGCCGGAGGGGTTTGTCGTCACCCCGCTGTAGGTTACGCCGCCGATCCTGATCGAAGTGCAGTTGCCGTGGTCGTCAAGGAAGTCGCTCTCGTCCGCGAGGATGTAGCAGGAGAGGCCGAAGGTCGCAGCCTTAAAATTCTTCGACGCCGTGTCGCCCGCCGGGCAAGTGTAAGTGACTGTCAGTTCGGCCAGCCCGCCGGGTGACGGCGCGCCGCTTGGAGACGGATTATCCGGCGCTTTGATCTTCCCCTCGTTCGGATTGGCGTTGGCGTCGTTCGTAGTGTAGGTGGCGGTCGAGCTGCCGCTGACCGCCCTCGCCTCATACTTGAAGGCCGGGTTCGCGCCGGGCTTCGGCGCGCCGGTCGCAGAGGTCTCGGTCAGCGAACTGCGCGTGACCTCTATCTTGATCGGATCGCAAGTGCCGTTGTTGCACGTTCCGCAATGGTTGCCGTTGCGGTTGCAGGCAGTCCCGTTCTTCGAGTTGTCGGTCACACACCCGCTGCCCTGACATTTCTGGCAGGCGGTGCAGGTGCCGGCGCTGCCCGTGGTGTTGGGATTGCCGCCGCAGTGCCAGCCAGCTTTCAACACGCCGACGCCGGGGTTCGAGGCGATCACGCGACCATCATCGCTGACGGTGCCGGTGCCGATGGCGACGAAAGAGCCGATGTCGTGGTCGAATGAGTACATCTCTGTGACCTCGCGCGGCCGAAGTCCGTCAACGTTCGGCAGCGTGATGCGCGCGGGCGGGTTAAAGACTGCCCCCGCCGGCTGGATGGTGACAATGAAGCGCGGCTGCTGCCCGAAGCCCGGAACCATTGGCACCTTGTCGCCGTGAACGACCGTCACGCTCACGCACCCTTCCTTCGAGCCGCCGGGGAACGTCACCCCGCCGGGGCCGAAGGTCAGTGAGAAGCCGGGCGCTTCCGGGATTGTGAGAGTGCCGCCGCCCGTCGTTGAGGTCACACAGAGCTTGTTCGCGTCGTTCAGCGGCAGGAGGAAGATGGGGCCGCCGACCGTGTTGACCTGCCCTGCGACCGTCACCATGTCGTAGTCGAGCGCGGGGTAGGTTCCGGGGAGCGTGGCTGTCGCGCCGTCCACGAGCAGCTTCACGAAGCCCACGGGGGCGTGCTTGATCGTGAACTGTCCCTGCTCGTCCGTCTGCACGCCCTCCGCCTGCTGCGCGGCGAACCCGTTGGCGTTCATTACGTTCGTGAGCACGGCGCGGACGGTGACGCCGGGGATGGGCACGTTGCTGTTGTCGAGTATGACGCCCTTGATGGTCGTCACGAACGGGTCGCCCGGCGCGCGGCCCGAGGCCGTGAAGCTCGCGGGGAAGCCCACGTTCGAGGGGAAATTGACCTCGACGAGATTGTTCGCGTTCCCCTCCTGCATGCCGAGCGTGATGGTCGCGGCGGCACGCCCGTCGGAGTCCGTGTTGACGGTGAAGGAGGGCTGGCCGCCAAAGCTTCCGCCGCCCTCCTTCATCGTGAAGGTGACGGGCACGCCCGCCAGCCGATTGTTGCCTTCGTCAACGACGACGGCGATGAGCGGCTTCGGCAAAGGCTGGTTGATAACGCCCGTCTGGTCGTTGCCCGTGTCCACGATTATCTTTCCGGCCTGTCCCTGCGTGCCGCTGGCGATGAAGATTGCCGTCCCCTCGAAGCCCACCGAGTAAGCCTCGACGGAGTTGCCGCCCGCGCCCGCGCGCATACCCAGCTTCCAATTCGCGTGCGCCTCGCCCTTCGCGTCGGTTGTCGCAAGGACGGTCGTGGCCGCATCGCCGCTGGCGCTCACCATGCCGTCGTTCTGCATGACCTTGAAGACAACCGTCTTGCCCGCTGCCGGGTTGCCCGCCTCGTCCTTCAGTGCCACTACCAGCCGCGACGAAAGCGGCAAGCCGACCGGCCCGGTCTGGTTGTTGCCGGAGACGAGAGTTATGTGGGGCTGCGTCGTGGCCTGCCGCGTCACTGTGATCTGCGTGGTCACGGAGTTACCGACGCGGTCGCGACCGACTGCCTTGATGACGTTCTCACCGACGGCCAGCGGGAGGTCGGCCAAGAGGAAGGTTCGGTTGGCGACCTGCGACTGTTCGCCGTTGACTGTGACCTGCGCCTGCTCATCGTTGACGGTGCCCACGACGATGTCGTTGATGCTGCCCGCGACCGACACCTTGTCGGACGTGGTCACGAAACCGTCGGGCGGCGAGGTGATGGTCACGTGGGGCGGCGTCGTGTCGAGCGTCACCTGTGTGCTCGCGGTGCCGGTCGCGCCCGCCGCGGAGGTGGCGCTGGCGGTGATGACGTTCGGTCCCTCGGCCAGCGGCAACGCGACGCTGAAACTTCCGTTGACGACGGCCGCCTGCACGGAGTTGACCGTTACGGTCGCCTTCGGGTCGTCCACGGTGCCCGTGACGGTGGTCGGCGTGATGTTGAGGTAGTTCAGGTTCGCAGGCGACGTGATGGTGACGACGGGGACGCGCGTGTAGAGGATGGCGCGGTCGGACTTGCTCATGTTCCCGGCGACATCAATCGCCGTCGTGATAACCGAGTTCGTGCCCAGCGTCAGTTGGACGCCGCAGTTGAAGGCGGCTCCGTTCAACGTGGCGGACGCCGCGTTACAGGTAATGTCCGCGAGGCCGGAGAGCGTGTCCGACACCGTGCCGCTGACGGCGGCGGGCGTGTTGAATAGGTTCGCGCCGTCGGTCGGGGCGGTGACGGTGAGGCTCGGTGGCGTCTTGTCGAGTTTAACGACGACGGAGTCCGTTGCGCTCTCGCCGGTCTTGTTGACGGCGGTTCCGGTGACGAGTTGGCCGCCGGTCTCAGCGGTGACGCTGACGGGGGCGGGGCAGGTCTCTATGCCGCTCGTGCTGTCGACGCAGTTGAATATAACTGTGACATCGGAGTTGTTCCACCCAGCGGCGTTCGGCGCGGGCGTCACGACGGCCGTGATGGTCGGGGGTGTCACCTTTATGACGTTGAGGGCCACGTCGCCGCTGCCCGTCAGATTAGAGTCGTTCGCCGTCAGACGCAGGACGACGTGCCCACTTCGCTGAACGTGGCGGTCGTGGCTGCCGCGCCGGTGTCGGCAAAGCTGACGGGGTCGGGGCCGCTCACCTTGTTCCAAGAGAGGATGAGCGTCCGGCCCTCGGGCAGCATGTCGTCGCTGACACTCGCGCTGAGGCTCGCCTTGTTCGGGAGCGTGACGGTCTGCTCCGCGCCCGCGTCCACGGCTGGCCGCTGATTGGCCCCGTCGAGCGGGCCGAACCTACGGCGGTACTCGTCCGAGTTGATGAAAGCCTTGACCATATCGGCGCGGACGAAGTTGCCATTGAACTGATCGAGCTTGTTCAGCCAGAAATTGTAGCCGTCAAAGTTGCGGTTCGCCTCGGGCGCGTCGTCCGGGTTGCGCCTGAGATATCCGAAGTACTGCATCAGCACGAAGGCGCGGTTGAACTCGGCCTTCGTGAACTGCGGGTCGGTCACCACCTGAGTGAGCACGGAGGCGCGCAGCCTCGCGTCCGTGGGGTTCGGCGACAGCTCGCGTATGAGCGCAGACTTCTTGTCGGACGACAGCAAGCCGCCCGTGTGCATGTCAAGAGAGTTGACGAAGGCTGTGGGACTCGTCACCGCCGGGTATCGCGAACGGAACTCCGCACGCTGCACGAAGTCGAGCGCGAATGCGTCCTGATTGCTCTCCAGATGCTTCTGCCAGTCGCTGTGGCCGACGACCACCTCCTTCGCGGCGGACTGCGTGTCGCGCAGGAAGTCCTGCACGCGCACGGGCACTGGCTCGTCCGGCAGGTTGCCGAACGCGGCCTTGTGCATGCGGTAGACGAAGAAGCCTGTCTGCTGAAACTCTATCGAGAGATAGAAGGCCGCAGAGACGTTGACGCGCTTTATCTCATGGCACTGCTGGTCTGTGCCGCAGGAGTTGATCTGGTCTGTCCAGAATGTCAGCCCCGGCGCGTCCGGCGCGCGGTCGAGGAAGTCGTTGTAGTGCTGCGTGACGAAAGGCTTGGCCTCAGAGTTCGGATTCTTCGCAGGCTCTATCGCATCGTCGAAGACGAGGAGCGAGGCCGTGCTCGGATTGCCGAGCGTCGCGTCACCCGTGACGTTATTGAGGGAAATCTCAGCCGCCTCGGTACCCTCAACGTAAGAGTCGTCGGTGATGAGGACGCTGAAGGTCTTGCTCGTCTCGCCGCTCGCAAAGCTGAGCTTTCCAGCCGCGTACGTGAAGTCGCTCGTCTGCGACGCCGTGTTGCCGCTCACGCGGTATTCGACCGACACGGCGGAGTCCGCCGACCCCGCGCGCGTCACGGTGACGACCGCGCTGCCGCCGCCCTCTGGCACGCTGAAGCTGGCCGCGCTGAATTGCAGTGTAGCCGTGAGCGACTGCATCTGTTTCGGCGCGCGGACAATTTGGGTCTGTTTCGCCGCGGTGTCCGTTCCACCCGCCTTCGGGCCAGTGTCCGCGGGGGTCGGCTGGCAGTGGCCGCCGCCGTTCGGCTTGTCACATGGGGTGGTGTTCGTGCTCACTGCGTTAGCGACAGGCGAGACCGGACGCGCCTCCGTCCGGGCCGCGCCCGCCTCGCGTAAGAGGTCTGGCGGCGCAGGCTGGCTCTGAGCGTAAGCTCGGCCCGTAGCCCCAAACAACATCAGTAACAGAGTGACCAACAGTCGGACGCGGTCGCTTGAGTCATGGACGTGAAGCATTTAGGTTCCCTCTCTCTCTGAGGGAGGTGGCGCGGCCAGAGACCACGGCACATCAGAGTGCTTGCAGGTTCGGTGCAAGATAGAGGCGCGATGAGACTGCGCGACTGTTTCTCTTGTGAACGATGATTATGTGAGGCTGGCAGGAGTGAAACTCTAGCGAGGAGCGAGAGCTATGGCTCTTGTCAGCGGCTAGTTATGTTTGACGGGAGCGAGCATCCCATCAGGCGAACGCGCGAAACGTATATACTCACGACCCGGAGTTGTCAAGCAATATATTGGCTGACCGCTCACATTCACGATGCGCCTGTGTCTAAGGCGAGGGACGGGCGGACATCGGTGTCTTGATAATTTCCGCGAACCGGGGGTCGTTTCTCAAAGGGTCCATTTCCGGGTCGAACTTCAGCATTGCGATGTTGGAATCAAGGTGGGAATCTTTCTTCAGCCATTCAAACGCTTTATCTTTGTCCCCAAGATTGGCGTAAATCATCGCGTAATTGTAGGGAGGAACATCGTCGGGGTCTTTCGACTGCTGAAGTTGTGAGAGGATTGCCGACGCCTCGGCTCGCCGTCCCGACGCCGCAAACGCATAAGCCCTCAACTGTAAAGCGAGCAGGGGATCGGTCTCTCGCACCTTTTCGATTTCGGCCAGCGCCTCTTGAAACATACCCTTATGAATGTAAGACTCGGCGATGCCGGCGCGCGCGCCGAGCACGTCGGCTTGAAGGGCGAGGGCTATCTCGTTATATCTGATCGCCCCGTCATAATCACGCGCGATTCTCAGCATATAGGCGAGCGCCCCGTTGGTGATGGGTGAGGCTGGGTCAAGCTCGCGCGCCCGCTTCATCTCGCCGACCGCATGCTCAAGCTGGAGCGAATTGAACAAGAAGTAACCGTAGCGCACATGTGCGACTGCATAGTTCGGGTTGAGTTCGATAGCACTGCGAAACTCCCGGTCGGCTGCTTCATAATCTCTGTAGGTGGCCTTGATGCCAGCCATTGTCGTATGCGCTTCGGCAATCGTGTCGTCGAGTATCAGCGCTCTACTGGCCGACTCGAACGCCCTTCTGAGGGCTTCGGGGCGCGACATGATTTTATAACTGTTGGAGTTGCTCAGATAATAACAGTCCGCCAGCACGGCATGAGCCAGCGCGAAGTTCGCGTCTTTCTCGACCGCCTGTTCGAGATATTTGATGGCTTTAGCCAGATTCTCTTCCGTCCTCCGATTCCAAAAATACAACCCCATCAGATAGGCTTGATAGGCTTCCGTATCCTTCGTTAAGCGATTAGCCAGACGATCTCTGTCGCTATTCGTCAGTTCAGACGTGAGCGCGGCAGCCAGTTGCTCCGAGAGCGAATCCTGCAAGGCGAAAATGCCGCCGGACTGCTCATCGAATTTTCCAGACCAGAGCGTTTTCCCGTCGCTCAGCCTGATGAGTTGGGCTGTGATACGCACACGGTCGCCCGCGCGCTGGACTGTTCCATCCAGCACTGCATCTACGCCCAACTCGCGCCCGATGGAGAGCGCATCTTTTTCCCGTTTCGTGTATTTGAAGATTGAACCCGTCGGAAGGACGGTGGGTTGAGGCAGCTTGCTGAGCTTGATAATGAGGGCGTCTGCCATCCCCAATCCTAATAGCTCCGTCTCTCCCTCTGCGCCCAGCGTCTTGAACGGCAGCACCGCGAGAGACCTCCCCTTGAGTTCCATCTTCAGATTCCGGTTTTTATCCTCACGAGCGAAAAGGAAAACCGCGACCGCCGAAACCAAGAGCAGGCTGGCGAGAATGGCATAAAACCTTCGTTCCCAACGGGCCGGGCGGGGCGCAGGCGGGGCG
>CAXTRQ010000049.1:32436-34964 GCA_964246705.1 uncultured Pyrinomonadaceae bacterium | reverse complement strand
GTGATCTTGACCTTCTGAACTCGGTGATGACGGGAACACCCGCCCCCATAGCAACGCCGACACCGACACCAGTCCCGACGCCCGCCCCGACACCTGTTCCGACACCTGTTCCGACCCCACAGCCGACGCCCACGCCCACGCTGTCTGGAACATACGCACTCGTCTCCGCCGCGTATGCCAATGCCGTCACCATGTCAAACTCTGCGAGCAATACAGTAGAGGCGTTTAATGCGCTGATAGGTTTGATCGAGAAGGCAAATAGCTCTTTCCGTTATGAATATTCCGGCTCGGCTGCGTTGGGACAGATGGATCAGGGGCTACGCTCCGCGCTTTACTTTACGCGTGGGGCGGCGGCACTAGCGGCGGCGCAAGCGCCTTCGCAAGCGGCGCAGAATCGCCTGCTCATCGCGGCGCTGCGTCTGCAAAAGGTGAAAGACTTGGCGCAAAACTCCGGCGTCATGATTATCAATGCGAGCAACGTGCTGGGCGCGACGAGTTCTGATCCGGTCATCGGCACAGCCGACACTCGTTCGAGCGCGACCTTTACGACCGTGCTGACTCCGGGCAGTATGGGAACAATCTTGGGCGACCCGAATCTGAGTCCGCTGGCAGTGTCCGAAGTGGCTGCGGCACAGGGCGCGGGCGGCTCCTTGCAATTCGAGCTTGGTGGGGCGAGCGTCAGCGTCGGGGGGAAGGCGGCACCGCTTCTCTTCGTTTCGCCCTCGCGCATCTCTTTCGGAGTCCCGTCAGACATCAGCTCCGGTGAACTTGAAGTGCTCGTCACCTCGCAGCAGGGATACGTGTCGCGTGGAACGATTATTATCACAGCGGTTGCGCCGGGCATTTTCACATCAGGGAGCGGCGGCACGGGCGAAGCTGTGGCGGTCAATGCTTTTACTTATACGCATGGAGCGTTCAATGTCCTGACGCCGCAATCTTTCGGAAGTGATAAGCGCACGCGCGTGATGCTCTTCGCCACAGGAATCTCCGGCGCTGTTAATATAGACACACGCAACGACATGCAGAAAGGTGGCGCTGTCATTACCAACGTTGCCGAATCGGTGGCCGTCGAAGCGCGCACGAGCGATGGACGTGTGTTCCGCCTGCCGGTCGAGTTCGCAGGCCAGCAAGGCACACTCGCCGGACTCAATGAAGTCACGTTCATCCTGATCCCTGAATTACAGGGAGCAGGCCGTTTAGACTTGACGCTCGTCGTTGCCGGGCAGACGAGCAACACGGCGAGCATCGTGGTGCAGTAACGAAAGCTCTATAAAACCGTCAGCGAAGATTGAAGGGCAGACAACTTCGAGCGCGAGAGGCGTCCACACTTGTGGCTAATTGCCTCTCGTGCTTCTTCGTCTGAGGGCGCGCGACTGCTCGCAAGCGTGGAGAGAGGCTTTCAAGGCGACGTTTGAAAAAAAGAGGCGAACATCTTTTTTCCTGTTGCCGTGTTGATGTTCGTTGCTGTACTCTCTCAAGAGACGTGCCGAGGAGCCGCTCCGCTCCGGCATAGCATCTCTTGAGCTTTAAGAGAGCACGCGTCCTGTTTCTCCGACCTTGGGCAATACTTTCTCTGCGGATCACCTTCCAATGTCAAACGTCAAAGCTGACCCTGATACTGAATCGAACATGAAGGACTCTCTAATCGGGTCTCTGTGGAAAGTGTTGATTATCGCGGCGGCGATTGCCTTCGCCTATGCCAACGTGCTGCCGAAGCTTGGGCGCTTTTGGTGGGAAGACGAGAACTACTCGCACGGGCTGCTCATTCCCTTCATCATCGTCTACATCCTGTGGACGGAGCGCGAGCACCTGTCGGGAATCGCCAAGCAGCCGACTCCGGTGTGGGGAGGGATGGTCGTTGCTGCGGGTCTGCTCGCCTTATGGGCGGGGACGGTGGGCGCGGAACTGTTTGTTCAGCGCATCTCGCTGGTGTTGTTGCTGGCGGGCGTGGTGCTCTATTTCTGGGGCTTTCGTGTCCTAAGGTTTGCGCTCGTCCCGCTGGTGCTGCTGGCGCTGGCGATTCCAATCCCGACGATCATCTTCAATAAAATTGCTTTCCCGTTGCAACTCTTCGCGTCGAGTTGCGCGGTGTGGGCGATGCGGCTGTTTGATATTCCGGTTTTGCGCGACGGCAATGTTATCGAGTTGATGCCGCTCAATTCGATGACGACTAAAAAACTCGAAGTCGTCGAAGCTTGTAGCGGCATCCGTTCCTTGATGACGCTCGTCACGCTGGCGGTCGTCTATGCGTATTTCACGAATCCCAAAAAGCCGGAGGCGGGCACTGGGCGGCGCAACTGGCTGGCGCATCATTACCCGACGCTACGCGCCCTGCTGCTCGTCTTCGGCGCGATTCCGATTGCGATTATCGCCAATGCTTTGCGCGTCAGCGGCACGGGCGTGCTCGCGCGTTACTACGGGACGCAGATTGCCGACGGTTTCTTTCATTCGTTCTCCGGCTGGGTCGTCTATGTCGTGGCGTTCCTGCTGCTCTTCGCTTTCGGATGGCTGCTCGACCGTGTGAATCC
>CAXTRQ010000049.1:0-32426 GCA_964246705.1 uncultured Pyrinomonadaceae bacterium | reverse complement strand
GGGGCGGGACGGGTAGTAGCAGCAGCGAGAGCGCGCCGCAGTCCGCACCCGCCGTCGAGGCGAGCGCCGCGACACAGGAAGCGGCGGCGAGAGACGCAAGCACGGAGAAGGTCATACTCGGCAAGTCTCCGACGGCGGCCATGTCCGGGACTGACGGCAACTGAGGATATTCTGAGATGTCGAAATCGAAGAGCGGGCACTTCTGGATTCTCGTCGCGTTTCTCGTCGCAGGCGGCGTGCTGGTCAACTATTGGGAGCGCGCGGGCGAGGCGCATGTCGAGCGCGCCGCGCTGAAGGATTTCCCCGCGCGCGTGGGCGAGTGGCAGCAGCACAAGGCCGACGTGCGTTTTGACGCGGCGACCGAGTCGGTGCTTCGCGCAGATGATTACGTGCTGCGCGATTACGCTCGGCCCGACGGTCGCATGGCTTCGCTCTACATCGGCTACTATGCCACGCAGCGCAGCGGCGCGACCTATCACAGCCCGCTCAACTGCATGCCCGGTTCCGGCTGGACGCTCGGCGCGCACGACGTGCTTCAGATTCAACCCGCCAATGGCGCTCCGACCTTTGAAGCCAACCGCTACGTCATCCAGAACGGCGTCGAGAAATACCTGCTCGTCTATTGGTATCAGGGGCGCGGGCGGGCGGTGGCGAGCGAGTACTGGGACAAGCTCTACACGGTCTGGGACAGCGCGCGCCTGCGCCGCTCGGATGGCTCGATGGTACGTGTCCTCGTGCCCATCGGGAAATCCGAATCGGAGGCGGTCGCTTCTGCCGCCAGCATCGCCGCGCAGGTCGCGCCGGAACTCCCGCGCTTCGTGCCGCAATAAAAAAGTGTCGGACGCCGGGTGTTAGATGTTAGATTAAGGGGGAGGGCGGATGCCCTAAACAGGCGGATTGTTTACCGGAATCTCAACCGGATTCGGCGTTTTAAGAGACTGGCGTTGCCGGAATACGGAGCGCGCACCGAGCGAGGGGTTGGATTTGAAGTTTTGACAATTTTCAGGACGGAAGCTTACAGTCACTTGAGGACAAGCGTCAGTGGTTGCCCCATCCGGCGCTCGCCATTCAAGGGAAGAAACTTCCGAGCCATTCAGGTTTCCGAGAGACTTTCACGCGGCCTTGCCCGCCGCGCCGTCTCTAGGGAAGGATGAGAATAGAGAATGGCGACTCTGGTTTCGAGACGGCCAACGCCCCGGCTCGTCTGCGGAAACTAGGATTGCTGTCATTTACAGGAGTGCCGGATAAATGAATACGAAAGAGTGCCTGCGTGCGCCCCGTCAGGGTCGGACTACGCTGCTGATTTTTCTGCTCGCCATCAGCGTCGCTGCCTTCAGCGTCGCCTGCTCTAATCCCGAAAAAGCCAAAGTCGAACACGTCACACGCGGCGACGTACTCCTGAAGGAGAAGAAGTATCAGGAGGCGATGCTCGAATACCGCAACGCCCTCCAGATTGACGACAACCTCGCGGCTGGCCACTGGGGACTCGCACAGTGTTACGAGGGATTGCAGCGCGCCAGCGAGGCTTTCGACGAACTGCGCCGCGTCGTCCAAATTGATCCCACGTATAAAGAGGCGCGCTTCAAACTCGGCACGTACTACCTGCTCGGCAGCCAGAAGGACGGCAAGGTTGCCAACCAGCAACTCTTCGACGAAGCTCTCCTGAACGCACAGGAACTTATCAAGCAAGACGAGAAGTACGTGCCCGGCCATATTCTGCTGGCGAATGTGCTGGCCGTGCGCGGCGACCGCGATAAGGCTCTCGCCGAACTCAATCATGCGATTGAACTCGAACCGAACCGCATCGAATCGCACGCCAGCCTCGCAACTTTCTACTGGCAGGGCGGCGACCCGAAGAAGGCCGAAGAAGTCTTCCAGCACGCCATTCAGATTAACGACCACGCCTCGCTCGCGTACATTGAGTACGGCAAGTTTCTCATTCAGACCGGACGCTCTGACGCCGCCGAAGCGCAGTTTAGAAAAGCCGTCGAAGTTGACCCATCAAACGCGGACGTGCGCTTCGTGCTCGCCAGCTTTTATCTCGTCAATCGCCGTCTCGACAAAGCCGAAGAGGCGTTCAAGGCGCTCGCCCAACTCGACCGTGAGCGACCCGACAACCGCGCCCGTCTCGCAGATTTCTACGCCAGCGTTGGGCGCTCCGACGATGCGCTGCGCGTCTATCAAGAACTGAACAAAGAACTCCCGGACTACTCGCGCGCGCATTACCGTCTCGGCGAAATCTTGTTGCAACGCGGCGACGTGCAGGGCGCGACGGCGCAGATTGACGAACTGCTCAAGAAGAACGCGCGCGACGCCGATGCGCTGTTGCTGCTGGCGCGTATCAATCTGGAAAAGGGCGACGGCAAAACGGCTATCGCCAAGCTCAAGGACGTGCTGGCGCAGGAACCGCGCTCACAGCTCGGCCTCTACTTCATGGCTGAAGCGCAGTACCGCGAGGGCGACACGGATCAGGCGCGCTCGTTCGCCGGCGACCTCGAACGCTTTTATCCGAACTTTCTTCCGGCGAAACTTTTGCAGGCGCAACTCAATCTCGCGGCGGGCGATGCCGCGATGGCGAAGCGGCTCACCACCGAACTAATTGACCGTCTGAACACCACCGCTCCGAGCGCGCAGCAATCGCCGCAGCTTCTCGGCGAACTCGCCATGAAAGCCTACACGACGCGCGGCACGGCTAATCTCGATTCCATCAAGCCGGGCATCAGTCCGAAGGATAAAGCGGCGGCCATCGCAGCGGCGCGCTCGGACATGGAAGAGGCGGCGCGGCGTTCGCCCAACATGCCGTCGGTTTACGTTAATCTTGCCGATGTCGCCGCCGCTGACGGGCGGCTCGACGAAGCGGTTCAGCAATGCGACCGCGCGCTCTCGATTGACCACACGAACTTTCAGGCGCTCTTCGCGCTGATTAAAATCTACGGCGCGCAGCAGAAAGCCGACCCGCCGCGCGCGCGCATCGAACAGGCGCTTAACGAGCAGCCGAACAACGCGCAGCTTCATTACCTGAAAGCGCTCGCGCACGACCTCGCGCCCTCTGACCCGCAAGTGGTCGAAGCCTCCCTGCGCCGCGCCATCGAACTCGATCAGGATTATCTCGCAGCCTATTCGTCGCTCGCAGAGTTTTATCTGCACACCAACCAGCCCGACCGCGCCGTTGCCGAGTACACGAAGATTACCGAGCGCCGTTCGACCAACTCCTATGCCTTCCGGCAGATCGGGATGATCGAGGACGGACGCCGGAACTACGACGCGGCGGTTGCCAGCTACAAACGCGCGCTGGAGGTTAATCCCAGCGAAGTCATCGCCGCCAACAATCTGGCGAGTCTCTACGCTGAGCAGGGCAAGGGCAATCTGGACGAAGCCCAGCGCCTCGTCCAAGACCTCGTCCGCCGTTTCCCGGACGAGCCGACCTACGCCGACACGCTCGGTTGGGTCTTCTATAAGAAAGGTCTCCATGCGGCGGCGGTCGAGCAGTTGCAGAAGGCCGTCACGCGCAGCGCGGCGTTGGGGCGCGACAAAGCCGTTTATCATTTCCATCTCGGCAAAGCCTTAGCCGACAAGGGAGACAAGGCGGGCGCGCGACGTGAACTGCAAAACGCTATCCGCATGGGCGAAGAACAAGCCCGCAATCCCCAGATACAACCGTTCGCACAGGCCGACGAAGCGCGCCGCACGCTCGACAGCCTGTAATAGCAAGCATGAAGACGGAAGGCGGCAGGATGAAAGCCTGATTGTCAACAATCAGCATTCTTTTCATCCTTCATCCTGCCGCCTTCATCCTTAGATTCGATGGAGTGCCGAAGTTATGAGTGTTGAATTTCGCCAGCGCACGCCCGGCGAGTACGCGCAGATTTTGTGGAGACGCAAGTGGCTGATTACGCTACCGGCCATCGCCATTGCTTTCGCCATCGCGATTGTCGTGTGGAAGCTGCCGAACATCTACGAGTCAACGACGCTGCTGACCGTGAGGCCGTCCGGCATCTCGGCTAACGTCGTGCCGCGCCTGTCGGACGACGACCTGACCATTCGCATCAACAACATCCAGCAGGAGGTCTTCAGCCGCTCATCGCTCCAGCCGATGATCGAGAAGTACGGCCTCTACGCCGCAGAGCGTCGGCGCGGCGAAGCGATGGATGTGCTCGTCGAACGGATGCGCACGCGCGACATCAACGTTCGCATTAACACCACGCGCAACGACATCACCAACGGCTTCAATCTCTCCTTTCGCGGCCCAGACGCTCGCATGACGCAGGCCGTGACGGCGGAACTGGCGTCGAAATACACCAAAGCTCAGGCGATGGAAGCCAATCGTGATGCGACGCAGACCAAAGATTTCTTCGAGAACAAGTTGAAGCAGGATAAAGAGGAACTCGACGCGATTGACCAGCAGCGGCTCCAATTTATGATGCAGAACAAAGAGCACCTGCCCTCGACCTCGCAGGCGCTTATCGGGCAGCTTGCGGGCTTGCGTGAAGAGCAGAAAAGTTTGATCTCGGCCATCGGTATCCTGCGCGAGCGCCGTTCGCTGCTCAACACGCAGCAGAGCGACCTCGACAAGCAGCGCAGTCAGGAAATTGACACCTTCATAGACCAACTGCAAGACCCGAAAGCCACGCCCGCCTATGCTCAACTTTCACTGCGCCGCGAGCAACTCAAATCCGAGAAGGAACAACTGCTGACCGAGGAAAGGTACAGGCCGAATCACCCGGAAGTGCGCGCGAAGCAGGCGCAGATTGACAGCGTGCAGGGCGAGATAGACGAACTGATTAACGATTGGAAGATTAAGGTCGCAGACCGGCGCAAGAAGCTCGACGGCATGATTGACCCGCGCCTCAACACGCTCAAGTACGAGTTGCAGTCAACCAACAGCCAGATTACGGCGATGGAGAAACGCCTCGCCGACACCGAAGGACAAATCGGCGAGATGAGCCAGCGTCTCGGCAACGTGCCCGGCGCGGAAGTCGGACTCGAAGCTTTGAGCCGCGAGTATCAATCGAAGAAGGCCATCTACGACAACACACTTGAGCAATACGAGAAGGCGAAGACGCTCTCGGAGGTGCAGTCCAACGCGCAGGGCGAATCCATCGCCGTGATTGACGCGGCCAACATGCCGGAGCAGGCCGTCGCACCGAAGCGCGTGCTATGGATGGCCTTGGGACTTCTACTCGGCCTCGGCGTCGGTCTGGCCTGCGCCGTGCTCATCGAAGTGCCGCGCCTGTTGACCATTCAGACGACCGCCGACGCGGAGCACTACACGGGGCTGCCCGTCCTCGTCTCGCTGCCGAATCTACTGACGCCGCGCGAACAGCGCCGCCAACGCATACGCCGCACCGCGCTGGCCGTCGCCGGAATCACCATCACCGTCGGCAGCATCCCCGCGCTGGCGCTCATCCTGAGAATGACGCACATCCTCGAATTTCTGGCATTAAGGGGATAAGAAGAAACGATGTAAGGCCGCTGGCAATGAAGGCGGAAGTAAAAGCCGGAAAAGCTTTTGTCTGACAGTTCAGGGGTCATCGTTTGGTTGGAGGTTGAGAGTTGTATAAAGAGTTCTACGGTTTAAAAGAGTTGCCGTTCGCGCTGACGCCCGATCCGCGCTTCATCTATTTCACGCCTTCGCATACGGAGGCGATGGCGAACCTGCATTACGGCATCGAGAGCGGCAAGGGTCTCATCGTCGTCACGGGCGAGGTCGGGACGGGCAAGACGACCATCTTGCGCTGGATGATGCAGCGGCTCGACCGCACGGTGTTGGTCGCCTACATCTTCAATCCGCGCATGACCGTGCAGGAGTTTTACCAGCACATCTCTTCACCGAAATTGTTGGACGTGCAGGAATGGCAGAACAAGTCCGAACTGGTACTGCGGCTCGGCGAAGTGCTGGAAGCGCGCCACGCGCGCGGACTCCGCACCGTGCTCATCGTGGACGAAGCGCACGGGCTTTCGACGAGCGTGCTTGAAGAGGTGCGACTGCTCTCGAACTTTGAATCGGATTCTGCCAAGCATTTGCAAATCATTCTGACGGGACAGCCCGAACTGCGCGACGTTTTAAATAACCCGGACTTACGCCAACTCAAACAGCGTGTCGCGCTGCGCTGCGAAATCAAGGCGCTGCCGAACATCGAAGAGACCGAGCGTTACATTACTTCGCGCCTGCTCGTGGCGGGAGCGGAACGCACGGACATCTTCTCGCCCGGCGCGGTTGACTACATCTTCCGCTGCTCGGAAGGCATTCCGCGCCAGATTAACAACCTTTGCGACAACGCGTTGCTGACCGGATTTTCCGCCGGGGCGGAAACCATCAGCCGCTCGATTATCGAAGAGGTCGCGGAGACTTTCGACATGCTGCCTTCAGCACAGCGCGGTCGTCAGGCGGGAGAAGTTCGTGAAGCTCCTGCGCGTATCTTCACGGCGACGGGTCGCGCAGAGCTATGGGCTGCCGGAGCCGCGAGCAACGCTTCGCAGGGAGACTCGTCTGCGGCGGGCAGCGTCGCCGCCGCCTCGCAGGCGCAAGCCGAGCGCGAGATGGAGAGAGAGATTTCCAGAGAGGTCGAAGAGGCCGGGTCGCCAAACGGTGATGATCTCGGTCAGGCATTTCGTCGTTGGGATCACACGGGAGAGATGTGATGGGCAGAGTCTATGAAGCTTTAAAGCGTGCCGCCGATACGAGCGGCGCGAATGGCAAAAAGAGAGCGACCGAAGGGGGGCGCGCGCCGCATGTTGAAAGTAACGGCGCACCCTCGAACGGCGCGGGGGCGCACGCCGCGTCAAACGTCGCCGCGCCGCACGGCGCAGGCGAGGCGAGACGCACAGCCGCCGCTGCTGCTGCCGTCGAGGCGACCGCGACCGCTTCGCCCGTCGATCATCTCCTGCAACGTTCCAGTTACTTCAACGCGCCGGACAATACGACGGCGCACAGACCAGCGTCCAATGAGCGCACCGGACAGCCCGTCGGATCGGCACTCTCCGACGGACAGGCTTCGCGTGTTGCTGGGGCAACTTTGGGCGCTGCCGGTTCGACGCGCACGCCGGATTTCGTCAGCATTGACATTTCCGCCGCGCGCGTCGAACCACACCTTGTCGCCATCACACAGCCGCGTTCGCCGCACAGCGAACGCTATCGAAGTTTGCGCACGCGCGTCCTTCACGCGGGCGAGCGCAAGCGGATGCAGGCTTTTGTCATCACGAGCGCAGGAATTATGGAGGGCAAGACGCTCACCTCGATCAACCTCTCTTGGCTGCTCGCGCAGACCGACGGCGTGCGCGCGCTCTTGATTGACGGCGATTTGCGCCAACCCTGCGCGGGTGAGTATCTCGGCCTCGATGCGCCCGTCGGACTCTCCGAGGTGCTCGCCGGAGAAGCGACGCTCGCGGAGACAATCATCCGGCTGGAACCATCCGGTCTTCATCTGCTGCCCGGCGGTTCGACGCGGGATGATGTCGCGGAGCTTTTGTCCGGGCCGAAGTTCAGCGCCGTGCTCAAAGAGGCGCGGCGCATGTTCGACTACATCATCATTGACGCGCCCCCCCTCGGTATCTTCACCGACGCGACCATGCTCATCAGCCGCGCCGACGCCGCACTCATCGTCGCGCGCTCCGGCAAGACGCGTTACGCGATGCTCGACCGCCTGCTTGAGCCGCTGCCGCGCGAAAGAATCCTCGGCATCGTCTTGAACGGCTCGGACGAAAAATTGGACGAGCAGAGCTATTACTACAAACGGCGTTACTCGCGCCGCGAAGCGGACGGGACGGCGACGACGCGCGAAGAAGGCACGACCAAAGAGGAGCGATAAGATTATCTTGAGAGAGGTGCGAGAGAGAATTTGACGGCGGGACGTTTCAATGTGCGCACGATACTGCTGATTATCGCCGAGGCTTTGCTGCTCTTCGGCGTGATGGTGGCGGCAGCGCACCTGCGTCTCGGCTCGGTCAATGCTTTCTACGAACTGAACGTCAAGTACGGTTTTTACAAAGCGGCGCTGGCGACGGCCTTCTGTCTGGCGGCCTTCTATCTCTACGACCTCTACGACTTCATCATCATGCACGACCGGCGGGAATTAGTCTTGCGTCTCGTGCAGGCTCTGGGGCTGGCGTGGATCGCGCTGGCTGTCGCCTTCTACGCGTTGCCGCATCTGATGATCGGGCGCGGCGTGTCGCTCATCGCGCTTCCGCTCGCGCTGTTCCTGATGGTCTCTTGGCGCGTCTCGATTCACTGGCTGCTGGGGCATCCGAACGTCGGCGAGCGCATCCTGATTGTCGGCTCCGGCGAATCGGCGATTGATATTGCGCGTGAAGTTTTAGACCGGCGCGACGCCGGTTATCGCATCGTCGGCTTTGTGGACAACAAGCCGGAGCTACTCGGACAGAGTCTCGTCAATCCGCGCGTCATCGGGCTGACATCCGAGATGGCGGAGGTTGTCCGGCGCGAGGGCGTCAACCGCATCATCGTGGCGATGGGCGAGCGGCGCGGGCAGTTTCCGGTCAACCAACTTCTCGACCTGAGTCTCTCCGGCGAGGTCGCCATCGAAGAGTCGTCTTCGTTTTACGAGCGGCTGACGGGACGAGTTAACCTCGAAATGATGCGCCCCTCTTGGCTCATCTTTTCCGGGCGCGGGAGGCAGGCGCGTCTGAGCGGCGTGCTGCGAACTTTTATGCATCGCGTCGTCGCGCTCATCGGGGCGATTGTTTCGCTGCCCATCTCGCTCTTGACAGCCGTGCTGATCAAACTGGAATCGCCCGGCCCTGTGCTCTACCGGCAGGAACGCGTCGGAAAAAACGGGCGACCGTTCACGATTATGAAGTTTCGCTCGATGCGGACGGACGCGGAGAAAGACGGCCCCGTGTGGGCGCAGAAGGACGGCGACGCACGCGTGACGCGCGTCGGGCGCATCATCAGAAAAATTCGCGTCGACGAGTTGCCGCAATTCTGGAACATCCTCAAGGGCGAGATGAATTTCGTCGGGCCGCGTCCCGAACGCCCACACTTCGTCAAACAACTGGCCGAGGAGATTCCGTTCTATAAACAACGCCATCTGATTCCGCCGGGGTTGACCGGCTGGGCGCAGATTAAATACCCGTATGGAGCATCCATCGAAGACGCGCGGCAGAAACTCCAATACGATCTCTACTACATCAAGAATCAGAGCCTCGTGCTCGACGCCGTGATTCTTTTCGAGACTGTCAAAACGATTCTGTTCGGGCGCGGCACGTAATCAATCGGGTCGCGCGTGTCTGCTTGGTTTTTGGAGGTTGAAGTAATGAAACGAACTATGAAACTCAGCGCCGCCGCGCTCGCCATCCTCGTCGCCCTGTCGCCTTTAGCCGTCGTCGCGCAGGATGGGCCGATGGTCTCTCCTTCTAAGAAACGCGAACAGGATGCGCCCGCTAAGACTTCCGCCGAGGGAGACAATAAGCAGAAGGCGAAAGGGACGACAGCGACGGCGCGTCCTGCCGCGTCCAAGACGCCCGAAGAGAGGCTTGAGCCGGACGATACGACGGTCGCTCCGACGGGCGTCTCGGAAGAGATGCTGGCGAACAGGCGCGATCAATTATCCGAAGAGCAGGCGGTCGTTCCTTATTACAACAACTTTCTCACGAGCTACCGTCTCGGCCCCGAAGATATTATCTCCGTGGATGTCTTCGACAAGCCGAAATACTCGAAAGCCGCGATCACCATCCCGCCCAACGGGAAAATCTCTTACCCGCTCGTGCGTGGCGGCATCTTCGTCGTCGGCAAAACCACCGAGGAGATCGCGCAGGAAATCACAGAGGCGCTCAACGAGTACATCATTGACCCGGAGGTGACGGTCACGCTCGACAAAGCGCAGTCGGCTGTCTACGGCGTGATGGGCGACGTGGCGCAACCCGGTATCCGTCCGATGACCAAACGGCTCAGCGTCTATGACGCGCTGATGATGGCGGGCGGTGTCCTCTCCACAGGCGATAAGAAAAAAGTCTTGCTCGTCCACCAGAACCGCGACGGCATGATGCAGCAGACGCTCGTCGACATCGCCGCCATCGAACGGGGCAAAGTGCCGAATGGCCCCTATCTTAATCCGGGCGATCAGATTTTCGTGCCCGGCAACCGGATGAAGAAAGTGAATCAAGTTCTCGCTCTTCTCCCCGTCATCAACTTCTTCCGCGTCTTCACCGGAGGATTCTGAAAAGCAGTCGGCGGAAGGCAGTCAAGCAGTGCGAAAATTGACAGCGAAAATTCATTCGAGGCGAAGTTCAGACCGGAAGAAGGCGAGCGTCATTTTCCGTATCGCATTCTGCTGCCTGCTGCTTGCTGCCTGCTGCCTGCTATCTTTCGGCGGTGTTTGGACGAAGCAGCAGACGGGGACGCTGGCGTGGCTGCACGCCGTCCATTTTATTGACGAGCAGAGAGGCTGGGCGGTCGGAGGCAAAGGCGCGCTGCTGGCGACAACAGACGGCGGGCGACACTGGCAGACAAAAAAGAGTGCAACCGAAGACTCGCTCGAAGATGTCTATTTCGCAGATGAACGGACGGGCTGGCTCGTCTGCCAGCGCAGCATCTATCTGCTCAAGACGGCGGACGAGACGCGTTCCTATCTTTTGCACACGACCGACGGCGGCGCGACATGGACGCGAGTCGAAGCCGCAGGCAAGGACGTTGACGCGCGACTCATGCGTATCGTCTTCGCGGATCGCACGCGCGGCTTCGTCTTCGGCGAACTGGGCGCGATGTATGCGACGACCGACGGCGGCGCGACGTGGACGCGCCAGCGCGTGCCGACCCGCCACTTACTGCTGGACGGCGTATTTCTCGACGCCCAGCAGGGCTGGATTGTCGGCGCGGGCGCGACGCTCCTGCAAACATCCGACGGCGGCGCGACGTGGCGCGAGGGGCGCATTGAGAATGTTCCCGTCTCTCAATCTTCAAACACTGCCGGAGACGCCGTGGCTGCGACGGACGCCTCCAATATCTTTACTTCTTCGCCCGCTTCCAATTCTTTTCCAATCCTTCAATCTCGCGGAGCGGCGACGCGTCTGAACGCCGTCTCGTTCGTTGATGCGCGTGCGGGATGGGCGGTCGGGGCGGGCGGCGCAATCTTTGCGACTTCAAACGGAGGCCGCACATGGCGCGCGCTTTCGTCGCCGACGACTGCCGATCTGCTCGACGTAAAATTCTTCGACCAGCGAGAGGGCTGGGCTATCGGCGCGGGCGGCACTGTGCTGCATACGATTGACGGCGGCCTGAGTTGGCAGCTTGAGCCGACGCGCACGCCGCACCCGCTCGAACGCCTCTCCTTCGCCGGACGCACGCGCGGTTGGGCGGTCGGCTTCGGCGGCACGATTATGGCTTACGCTCCCGCCGCGCCCGACAACCCCGCGCCACGCCCGAAACTGCGCGGGGTCGCTTCCTCTTCACACAACAAATAACATCCGCTGATTCTGACGGAGAAATAACGATGCTCGAACAATCGTTCGTCTCAACTTCATCCCTGAATACCTATCTTTCATTGACGCGCGCGCGCCGTGCGCCATCTTTCGTCCTCTGCTTCGCCGTCGCGGCGTTCATCGCTTGCGCCGTCCAGACCGAAGCGCAGCAACCGGACGCGAACGTGCGCGAGCGGCGTGCGCCCGCCGTGCAGCCTTCTGCGACGAAGGGCGCGAGTCAAGAAGAGAAGGCGGCGGAGGTCGCAGATGATAAAGCGGTTGAAAGCGCCGCTGTCGGAGATGGAGTGGCGGAGGGAGAAGAGACGGGCGCGAGGATCACGATTGAAGATTTGCGCGCGCAATTCAAGGCCGCGAAGACGGGCGCGGAACGCGCGCGCCTGCAACGTGAGTTGATTAGTCATCTGGTCGGGTCGGATCATAAAGCGGCGGTTGACGAGTTGCGCGCCATGCTCGGCGACGAGCGGTTCGACCCGGCGGGCTACTACAATATAGGTAATGCGCTGGCGCGTCTCGGCGAGTCGCGCGCGGCGGCGGATGCTTATCGCAAAGCGATAGGGCAGCGGCGCGGCAATTATGCGCGCGCGCAGAATAATCTGGGCGTTGTGTTGATGCGGCTCGGTCGTTGGGACGAAGCGCAGGAAGCGCTCTCGGCGGCGTTGCGTTTGGAGAGCAACAACTACCCGGAGGCGAATTACAATCTGGGTCGCCTCTACGCGTTGCGCGGCGAAGCAGGGCTTGCCATCAACGCATGGTCGCGCACGCTCATCGAGCAGCCGGATCACACGGACGCGGCAATCGCGCTGGCGCGCGCGCTCGTCGAAGACGGAGACCCCGCGCGCGGCCTCGCCGTGCTCGACGCCTTTGATAAACGGATGGCGCGACGCGGCACAGACACACCGCGCGCCATCGCCCTCGCGCGCGGCGAGATCGTCGCCACCTCAAACGTCGTCGCAGACACGAAAGGCGGCGACCGTCGTCTCGCTTCGTCCGGCAAAAACACCGGCGGCGAAACGCGCCGCACGTCTGCGCGCTCCGCCGCGTCGACGCTGCGTCCTCTCACGGTTGACCAGCAGACTTATGATCTTTTGCAGCGCGCACGCACGGCGCGCGAGGCGGGGCGCAACGTAGAGGCCGTCAACTTCTATCGCCGTGTGATAAGTAATCGCGGCGGTTATTTCCCCCCCGCTAATCTCGAACTCGGTTACGCTCTGGCGGGGTTGCAGCGCGACGAGGAAGCGGTCGCCAGCCTTTTACCCGTCACGACGAAAGATGGCGGGCGCTATCCGATTGCCTTTTATCATCTCGGTCGCCTCTACGAACGTCTCGACCAAATGCCCCGCGCCGTCGAAGCCTTCAGCCGCGCCGTCAGCCTCTACGGACAGGACAACCCGCAGTTCTTCATTGACCTCAGCCGCGTGCAGGAGAAGGAAGGGAACATGCAGGCCGCGCTCGACGCGATGGAAAGTTACATCCGCGCGAGCGAACGCACCGGCGACGCCCCCCGCTGGGCGCAAGAGAAACTCGCCAAACTCCGCCAAGCCAGGGCCTCGAATCCCGCCCCGTCGAAGCCCTAGATTACGCGGCTGCTTTCGGATTTCTTGACTCTGTGTGGTGAACTGCTCCGCTTCGTAAAAGCTCAAAAGTTAAAAATGCGAAGACCCGAAGGAACTTTTCGTACCTTCGGGTCTTCGGCTAGGTTAAAGATTTTAACAGCGCGCTATTCGGTCGTCTTCTTGGCGGCGGAGACTTCCGTGAGATGTTCGACGTGCAGCGTGTCGCCTTCGAGCGTGCCTTGGACTTCGACGCTCAAGCCTCGCTTGGTCTTCGTCGAGTTAAGGAGGCTGGCGGCCATTTTGTTGCCCTCTTCATCCAACTTGTAAGACTTGTCGGCGGCGACCACCGTGTAGCCGCTCTTGGCGCAACCGGGCATCAACGCGCAGGCGGTCGAGTGCGTCTTGGCCTTCTCGTTGCCGTGCTCGCCGCTCGCGCACATGTTGTCAATCAAATGTCCCGTCACCTTCACAGACGTTTTAGCCGCATCCTGCGCGTAGAGAGCGAGGCTGGCGATGACGAGCGCGATGGCGAAGATAAAAGTTTTGCGAATCATTTCGAGAATTTCTCCTTTTCGGTCGGTTGAGAGGTTATCGGTTCGGATGCTCAGGTTTCAGACGAACTATGACTGCGCCTCTTCTGCGCAGTCTGTTTCATCCGTCGCCTGAGGCTGCGGCCTCATGTGCGGGAATAATATCACGTCGCGGATTGAACGACGATTCGTCAGCAGCATTGTCAGGCGGTCAATCCCGATGCCGATACCGGCGGCGGGCGGCATCCCGTAGGAGAGCGCGCGCACATAATCCAAATCCATCTGCATCGCCTCGTCGTCGCCCCGCTCGCGCTGCTTTGTCTGTTCTTCAAAACGCTCGTACTGCTCAACAGGGTCATTCAACTCCGAAAATGCGTTCGCACCCTCCATCCCCGCAATGAACAACTCGAAACGCTCCGCGATAGCCGGGTCGTTGGGCGAAGCTTTCGAGAGCGGAGAAATAACTTTGGGATAATCGTGAATGAAAGTCGGTTGGATTATCTCGGCTTCTACCTGAGATGCCTGAGAGCCGAAGATGTTTTCAAGATAGCGCCCTACTTCGCTACTATCCGGCTCAGGTAAATTAGCCCCGGCCGTCCTGACCTCTTTCCAGCGCTCCTCCGACGACCTTACTTCTTCTCTATCTCTCATAAAAACATCGCAGTATACGGAGACATCCCGCACCAACTTACTGTCAGCGTGCCAATCTGTTTTTGATAGCTCGTCGTCTAATGACTTCAACTCGCTAAACCATTCAGATTTAGTAATTGCCTCTTTCATGGTAAGCCGCTCGAACTTGCTGAAATCAATTACTTCATTTCCAAACCGCACTTGCAAACTGCCGTTTACTGATTGAATACTTTGTTGCAACATCGCCTCGCAAAAATCCATCATCCAGTTCACGTCTTTGTAGGCCGTATAAAACTCAAGCATCGTGAATTCGGGATTGTGTGAGCGGTCAATGCCTTCGTTGCGGAAGTTGCGGTTGAGTTCATAGACGCGCTCGAAGCCGCCGACGAGCAGACGCTTGAGGTAGAGTTCGGGGGCGATGCGGGCGTAGAGGACTATGTCGAGGGCGTTGTGATGCGTCTTGAAGGGGCGGGCGGCTGCGCCGGAGGCGAGGGTCGTGAGCATCGGCGTCTCGACTTCGATATAGCCGTGATGGTCAAGAAACGAACGCATCTCGCGGATAAGGTGCGAGCGGCGTTCAAAGACTTCGCGGGGCGTCAGGTCTCCCTCTTCGCGTTCGACTTTGAGGCTTCCGGCGATGAGGTCTGCGTAGCGTTGGCGTTGACGAATTTCGGGGTCGCTGATGCCGTGCATCTTGTCCGGCATCGGCACGAGCGCCTTCGCTAAGAACTCGAATGCACGGACGTGAACGGAAAGCTCGCCCGTCTTCGTGATGAAAAGATAGCCTTCGACGCCGATGAAGTCACCGTGATCGAGCAACTGGAAAAGTTCCCAGCCCGGTATGGTGCGCCCGTCTTCCGTCCGCATCTCGCGCACGTCGTCGCGGCGGACGTAGATTTGCAGTCGTTCTCTACCGTCGGAAAGATGGACGAAGGCGGCCTTGCCCATCAAGCGCGGCGGGACGGCGAGACGACCGCTGACGCGCACCACAGTCTTATTTAACTCCGCGTTGGCCTGCTCAAGTTGTTCGGGGCTGGGGCGCGCGCCCGGTTCCGTCTGCGGCACGTAACTTTTAAATCCACGGACGACCGCCGTGATGGTGTCTTCGCCTTCAGCCGTCTGCGTGACGTTCGTGCGGCTGAACTTGTTGGGGTAGGCGTTGCCGACAAGTTCGCGGATTTTCTCCAGATGCTCGCGGCGCGCGTGTGTCTGGTCGTTGTCTTCGATGAATGGCGTGGTCATAAGTTATCTTCAGCTTCACTGGAAGCGAACGCGAATTATAGGAAGCCGAACAGCGAAGCGCAAACTTGATTGATGCCGGACAGAATTTAGCTGTGATGAAAAGAGGGGAAATTTCGAGAGCGCGCTGACCTTTAATTTGCGACAACGAGAACATTAAAGTCCCTGCGGGACTCTTCAAACTGCCTCTTTACAGTTTTCGCCGTGAGGCGCGCGCGTGTTAGATTCTTCAGGTCAACCAAAAGCGATGAATGAGACAAAGGTGCTTTTGAGGCCGGAGGACGTGCGACGCGTGCGCGCCGAGTTGCGCGCGTCTGGGCGGCGGCTCGTCTTTACCAACGGCTGCTTCGACATTCTTCACGTCGGCCATGCGCGTTACCTGCAAGCGGCGCGCTCGCTGGGCGATGCGCTGATGGTTGCGATTAACAGCGACCGCACAGTGCGCGCACTGAAGGGCGAGAGCAGACCTGTGATGAACGAGAGCGAGCGAGCAGAAATGCTGGCGGCGCTCGCCGCCGTAGATTACGTGACCATCTTCGACGCCGAATCCCCGCGCGAACTCATCGCCGAAGTTTTGCCCGATGTGCTGGTCAAAGGCGGCGACTACGCGTTGGAAGAAATTCATGGACGCGAAGAGACGGAGGCCGCTGGGGGGCGTGTGCTCTCTCTGCCATTCATCGAGGGCGCTTCGACGACCGGCATCATCGAACGAATCAAAAAGATCAGCGAGCCGGATGAGCATGGCACGCAAGAGTAAGAAGATAATTGAGCGCACTTCTGACGGGCATCATGCTCGTTTCAGAGCGTCGGGCGAGTTTTGTTATGAGTCTGATTGAGACCGTTCCGGTTTTAGAGAGCGTGCTCCGGCGCGTGACGGAGAGCGCGGAGTTCGCGCGTCTGGCGGCGGAGGTGCGCGGCGGGTCGCGCATCGTCTCGGTTAGCGGGCTGACTTCCGCCCCGGCGCGCTCGCTCGCGCTGGCGGCGCTCAGGCGTGAGACCGGCAAGCGTCTTGCCATCGTCCTGCAAGCGAACTGCGACCTTGAGGCGTGGGGCAGAGATTTGTGCTTTTGGAGCGGCGCATTACGCGAGGCAGGCGGGGATGGCGGCGCGGAGAATAATGCGGCGGTGCTCACGCTTCCGGCTTCCGAGGGCGACCCGTATGCGGGAGCGTCGCCGCACGCCGAGACTCTGGAACAGCGCGCGCTGACTCTGTGGCGTCTGTCGCGTGGCGAGGGAAGTTTCGTATTGTTGTCGGCGCGCTCGCTGGTGCGCCGGACAATCGCTCCGGCGCAGCTTACGCGTGCCGGAGCGACGCTCAGGCGCGATGAAGATTATGCGCCGGAGCAGTTGGTCGAGTTGCTGCTGGCTTCCGGTTACGTGCGCGAAGACCCTGTGGGCGCGATGGGCGAATTTTCTCTGCGTGGAGGGATTCTTGATGTGTGGTCGCCCGGGCATGAAGCGCCCGTGCGTGTGGAGTTCTTCGGCGACACGGTGGATTCAATACGCGAGTTCGACCCGGAGACGCAACTTTCCATCGGACAGCTTCGAGAGGCCGAGATCGTGCCGATGCGCGAGCTATCGGTCGGCGCGGACGATTTTCGCTTGTGGGCTGAAGCGGCGCGCGAGCGTTGGGCTGACGAGCGATACGCGCGCGCATTGAAAGACCGCACAGTGCACGCGCAAGAGGGCGAGACCTTCGCGGGTTGGGAATGGCTGATGCAACTCCTCTTGAAAACCGAGTCGAGCGCATTCGATTACCTGCGAGACACTGTGCTCGTCGTTGACGAGCCATCGGGCATCGAGCAGTTTTTGGCGACGACATACGAGACGCTCGCCGCGCGATACGACGAGAATGAAAACGCGGACGAAATCGGCCTCACGCCCGCAGAGCTTTACCTGACGGCTGACGAGTTACGCGCGCGGCTCGAAGAAATGCGGCGCGTTGAACTTCGCGCGCTCGGTCGCACGGCTGCCGCCGTGGATGAAAGATTCGCGGGCGCGGCGGAACAGCCCGCCGTCCAAATCGGACGCGCTCGTCCCGCGCCGCGCCCGCTCTTTCTTTTTCCGGCGGTCGGAGAAGCGTCTGAAGTCGAATGGCGCACGCTCGCCGCGCGCCGTTATCACGGGCGGATTCCAGACCTCGCTGCCGACGTGCGGCGCACGCACGAAGAGAGAGGCATCACCACTCTGTTCACGATGCCGGGCGCGGGCGTCGCGGAACGTGTGGGCGCGATGCTCGCCGACTACAATGTTAGTACGCGCATCGCGCTCATGGGCGAATCAGTGGCGCGCGCAGATGACTATGCCGCCATCGTCACGACGGGTCGTCTCTCCGGCGGCTTCGAGATGCCGGGCGCGCGCCTCATCGTGCACGTCGAGACAGACCTCTTCAACGAAGCGAGCGATCAAAACGTCGAGCGCCGCGCGCCCGGCACGGGCGTCGGGACGACCGCTACAGCGCGGCGACGGAAATCCAAAACCGCCGCCTTCCTCTCCGACTTCCGCGACCTCAAAGTTAACGACTACGTTGTTCATATAGATCACGGCATCGCGCGTTTCGGCGGCTTGCAGACGCTCGACCTCGGCGACCGGCATGGCGAATTCATGCTGCTCTATTACGCCGACGAATCGAAGCTCTACGTGCCGGTCGAGCGGCTCGACCTCGTGCAGAGATATTCGAGCGCCGAAGGGCACGAGCCTGTGCTCGACCGCCTCGGCGGACTCGGCTGGCTCAAGACGAAGGCCAAAGCTAAGCGCGCGATGCGCGACATGGCCGACGAACTGCTGCGCCTCTACGCCGAACGAAAACTGGTGCAAGGTTATGCCTTCTCCGCCGACAGCCCTTGGCAGCGCGAGTTTGAAGAGGCTTTCGAGTACGTCCCGACGCCCGATCAGGAGACGGCGATTGAAGACACCAAGCGCGACATGGAAGCGACGACGCCGATGGATAGGCTGCTGTGCGGCGATGTCGGCTACGGCAAGACGGAAGTGGCGATGCGCGCCGCTTTCAAAGCCGTAATGGATGGCAAGCAGGTCGCCGTGCTCGCGCCGACGACCGTTCTCGCCTATCAACACTTTGAAACTTTCCGCGCGCGCTTCGCCGCCTTCCCCGTCACGATTGATCTGCTTTCGCGCTTTCGCACGACGAAAGAGCAAAAGGAAGTTGTCCGCAAAGTTGAAGGCGGGGAAGTGGATATCACTATCGGCACGCACCGGATTCTCTCGAAAGACATCGGCTTTCGAGACCTCGGTCTGGTCGTCGTGGACGAAGAGCAGCGGTTCGGTGTCGCTCACAAAGAGCGGCTCAAGCAGTTGAAGAAGCGCGTTGACGTGCTGACTCTTTCGGCGACGCCGATTCCGCGCACGCTGAACATGTCTCTGATGGGCTTGCGCGATATGTCGGTCATCGAGACGCCGCCGCGCGACCGCCTCGCCATCAATACACAGGTCGTCCAGTTCGGCGAGTCGGTCGTCAAGTCGGCGATCGAACTTGAGTTGGAGCGCGGCGGTCAGGTCTTCTTCATTCACAATCGCGTCGAGACGATTGAGACCATCGCGGCGCTCGTCTGCAGGCTCGTGCCGCAGGCTCGCCTCTGCGTTGCACACGGGCAGATGAACGAGAAAGAGATGGAGCAGGTGATGCTCGATTTCGTAGCGTTTAAGTACGATGTGCTCGTTGCGACGACCATTATCGAGAACGGCATAGACATCCCGCGCGCCAACACAATCATCATAAACCGTGCTGACAATTACGGTCTTTCGCAGTTATACCAGTTGCGCGGGCGTGTCGGACGCTCAAATCGCCGTGCCTATGCCTATCTTTTAATTCCCTCAGAAGCCTCTCTGACGCCGATTGCGCGTCGGCGGCTCGCGGCGATCCGCGAGTTTTCGGATTTGGGGGCGGGATTTCGCGTCGCGGCGCTCGATCTGGAACTACGCGGGGCTGGAAATTTGTTGGGTGGGCAGCAATCAGGCCACATGGACGCGCTCGGCTTTGATCTTTACACACAGATGTTGGAACGCACGGTCGCCGAACTGCGCGGCGAAGATGTCGAAGACGAGGCTTCGGTCTCTCTCAATCTCGGAGTGGATGTTGCCATCTCCGAAGATTTCATCTCGGACATGGGGCAGCGATTGAGAACTTACAAGCGCATCGCGTCGGCGCGCGACGACGAAAGCTTGGCGCAGATTCGCACGGAGACGCACGACCGCTACGGGCGTCTGCCGGAATCGGTCGAGAGGCTTTTCGAGTACGCGCGCCTGCGGCGCACGGCAGCAGCGTTAGGCGTCATCTCGATTGACCGGACGCCGACCGGGCTGGCCGTCAAACTGCATGAGAAAGCGCGCGTCTCACCGGAGAAACTGCTGGCGCTGGTCGGGCGCGGCGCGGGCGCGACCTTCACGCCGAGCGGCGTGTTGCGGATTGATTTAAACGAAGACGAGCGTGAGCGCATGATTGAAATCGCGCACGGCGTCTTGCTGGAAATCAGCGCGGGGGATTAGAATGCGCTGCTTCGTTCGACCCGTTTTCGGAGTCCCGATAAGTTTTCTAACGAAAAAAATTAATAGCGCAGGAGACGGAAGAAAAGATTCCGTCGAGAGGTCTGTGCTGATAATGAGGAGTAGAAAAGCTGTGAAATTGAAATTTGTTTTGAGGCGCGCGCGCGTGTGGTCGTTCATCTTTGCCGCGCTGGCGTTCACCTTCTTGGCTGCGCCGCAGGCGTCGGCGCAGGAAGAGGCCGCGCCGCAGGTCGTCGACGAGCCGATTGCGCAGGTCAATAACGATGTCATTATGCTCTCGCAATTGAAGCGGCAGATGATTGACTTTAAAGAGGCGCTCGTCAAGCAGCGCGGGATGACCGAGCAGCAGGCCGAAGAAGAATTAAAGAAGCGGCAGCCGGAGATTATCGCCAATCTTATCAACGAACAGCTTCTCCTCCAGAGGGGCAAAGAGATGCCGCGCATGACCGAGGACATCGAGGCGGAAGTCAACCGCACGATGCTCGGCGAAGCCGCACGGATGGGCATCAAAACCATCGAAGAACTCGACACGCGCATGCGTGCAGAGGGGCTGTCTCCCGAAGAAATCCGACAGACCTTGCGCACGCAGTACATGCGTCAGGCCGTTCTCTCACGCGAAGTCGACGCGAAGATTTATTACAACCTGAGCAACGACGAAGTGCGTAAGTATTACGACGCGCATCGAGACAAATTTCAGGGCGTCACGTTGTCGGAAATCTTCCTGAGCCGCGCCGGTCGTTCCGAGGCCGACGTGCGCGCGAAGGCCACGCAAATCGTCGCGCAGGCGCGCGGCGGCGCAGACTTCGGCGCGCTCGCCGCAGCCAACTCCGAGCGCGAGATAGACGGCGCGCGTGTCGCCGAGAAGACCAAGGGACGCATCGAAGATGACAAAGGCAAGCTGAAATGGTTTCTGATTTCAGATCTGCATGCTTCCTTCGGAGCCGCCGTCAAGGATATGAAGGCCGGACAGGTGACAGACCCTATCATCAGCGACGACGGCGTGACGATTCTGCGCGTTAACGACCGCGACGACGCTTTCAAAGAACAACAGGTGCGCGGCCAGATTGTCGAGGAGCGCAGGGACAAGGAGCGCGAAATCTATATGAACACGTTGCGCAAAGATGCCTACATCAACGTGGCGAAAGATTACAAGGAAGCCGTCCTGCCGCTGCTTAAAATCGAGCCTGAGACGCCTGCGAACACCAAGGCGGCGACGACCACAGCGAAAAATCAGAAGGACAAAAAATCCAACTGAAAACATAATTTTGAAGTTCAGATTCTTGAGCCTGAAGTCCAAAGACAACGCGCCTTGATTTACGGCCTGTTGACTTTGGGCTTTAGCTTTTAGACTTATAGAAATGCGTCTGGATCAATTCTTACGAGCGAGTCGGCTCGTCCTGCGGCGGACGGTGGCGCAGGAGTTGTGCGAAGCGGGCGCGGTCTCGGTCAACGGCGCGACGGCGCGTTCGTCGCGCACCGTACACGCGGGCGACGAGATTACACTGCAACGGCGCGAACGGCAGTTGACTATCCGCGTGCGCGAAATTCCGGCGACCAAACAGGTCGCACGCAGCGAAGCCGCCGCGCTTTATGAAGTACTGAGCGAGCGCATCTTGGAGCGTGGCGACCCGCGCGACTTTTAAGCGGGCGGGTTGCAAGCGGAATGTAAGAGCATCGCAATAGTCCGGCGGCTTGAGGCCGCGCCACCGAGTCGCACTACTTTCGTTCGTGCATTCGCCGAGCGTTCGTCTTTGACGCGCTCAAAACCACGTTTCACCCGCCTGTTGTTCCAAAACAAAACGCCTCCATTTTCCTGTTCGAGAGAATTGCTAAGCGGAACACGGTCGCTTTCGCTGGTACGTGACTTGCCAAATGAAATGTCGAAATTCAAGTGGGCTGTCCCGCCTCTTATTAAGTTATCTCGTTTGAACTGACCTCGACGGAGCAAAAGGTTTTATGAACATTCTGGGGAATTTCTTTACGGACGATCTGGCGATAGACCTCGGCAGCGTTAATACTTTGATCTACGCGACCGACCGGGGCATCGTCTTGAACCAACCATCCGCCGTGGCGATTCACAAATACACGGGCGAGGTGTTGGCCGTCGGCACGCAAGCTTCCAAACTTTTGGGGCGCGAGCCGCAAGATGTTGACGTACATCGTCCGATTCGCGGCGGCTCGATTGATAATTTCGAGGCCGCCGAAAAAATGCTCAAGGCGTTCATCAATCGCGTGCAGAGCAATCATCATCGCCGCAGCCACATGGTCATCGGCGTGCCCGGTTCCTCGACGCCCATCGAACAACGCTCCGTGCGGGATGCGGCTCGTGACGCCAAAGCGACGCGCGTTGATTTGGTTGACGAAGGATTGGTCGCGGCTCTCGGCGCGGGCCTCAGTTACGACGACGAGCGCGCGCATCTCGTCGTCGACATCGGCGGCGGGACGACCAACATCGCCATCGTCGCTTCAGCCGCCATCGTCTCTTCGACGAGCCTTCCGGTCGCCGGAAACGCGATGGACGAAGCCATCCGCGATTACGTTCGCAGCAAATACGAGATGCAACTGGGCGAGCGCGCCGCCGAACAATTGAAGAAAGAGTTGGGCGCGACCGGCAGCAGTATTGAAGCGAAGACGGAAGCGCGGCGCATGGAAGTTGTCGGCAAGCAGGTGACCGACGGGCTGGCGAAAGTGGTCGAGATTTCGGCGGACGAAGTGCGCGAGGCGCTTGAACCCGTGTTGACCGAGATCGTCGCGGGCGCGCGGCGCGCGATTGAAGAGTCGAAGCCGGACGTGACGGCGGACATCTACCAGACAGGCTTAATCCTGACGGGCGGCGGCGCGCTGCTGCAAGGGATGGCGGAGCGTTTGCAGAAAGAGTTGCGCCTGCATGTTGCCGTCGCGGAAGACCCGCTTGCGGCGGTCGCGCTCGGCGCAGGACGCCTCCTTGCCCAACCGGAAAAGCTGCACCGCAGCGCGATTCGAGAAGATGTTCCCGTCTGGCAGGCATCCAACGAATTAGTCGTCAACTGGTAAAAGAGCTTCGTTTAAAAACATGGACAGCAAGAGAGGCGACGGGTTAACGAATCCCGTCGCCTCTCTTGTTTTCATCGCCGACTTTCAGATTTCAACTTTTGAATCTTCGTGACCTGCGCGGCGTTGAATTTTCAGTCTCGTTATATTTCTTCCGCGTCTACCGCTTCGACCGTGTCCGGCAGACTTTTCATTTCCCGCGTCGCCGCTTCGAGTTCATCCTGTCTCTCCGCTTGAATAATTGCGCGCGCGTGCGTTGTTTGATTATCAATATCAACGGGTGCGGCTGGAAGAAGGATGAGACCGCAGACGTAGAGCGCGAGCGTGAAGAACGAGATATAGCCGGTGGCGGGCGCGAACGGTTGTGCGTCGAGCGTGCCGAGCGTGACGCCTTCCAACAGCACGCCTGCCAGACGCTTGAGCAGACCTTCATTGCTCGGCGTGTAGAGACTGGCGAGCAACAGATGCTTCAACACGAAGGCCGTGCCGAAGAGGGCGGCGAGACTTCGTAGCAGGCGGCGAGCATCGAACGACGAGAACTGGTTTTGCCAGAGCGTCCAGAGAAAAAAGAAAGAGAGCATCCACCGCATCAGTCCCGCTTCCGGCAGCACGCTATTAAAACTCTGCGCGGACGCGAAAAACAGCGTCAGGAGAGTCAGCGCATGAGCGACGTTCGTCACGGGATGATGCTCGCCCGCCAGCCAACGCCCGATTTCGATTGTTCGCCCGCGCACAAAAAGCAGCATCAGAAGAACGGACAGCACGAGCGTCACAAGCGGCGGCGCGACGAACAGAAACGCACCCGTCTCCGCGCTCACGCGCAAGCCCCCCGCCAGCGCGACCGTCAGAAAGATGGTCGGCAGCAGCAGATAGCGCACGAGCGCGCCGTTTCTTGCGCGATGGTCTGTCATACTAAGAACTAAAGATTAGCCGCAGAGAAGCACCGCAGACACGGAGTAAAGCCTTAAGGAAAGCAAAGCCATCCAAAATTCGAGATTTGAAATTTCAAATTCAACTATTCGCTTCCTGCTTTCAACTTGCTCCCGCCTGATGCTCCGTATCTCTGTGGCACGGCGGTTCGACTGCGCTATTTGCGTTCGCGGAAAACTTTGAGCGGGTTGAAGTCGCCCGCCGTGCGTTCCAAGCCCTGTTCGAGTTCCGCCTTCAACTCGGCGGCAGTGTGCATCTTCAGTTCCGTATCCTCCACGTTGAACGTGGCTTCGGGCGCGAGACTGATGGCGAGATTAGCCGCTTCGAGTCCCTGACGAAAGAGCGCGTCGTCGCTGTAGAGGCGTCCCCAGCCCTCACGATAGAAAGCATAGGCGATATAGAACTGCGTGCGCGCGTCGCGGCGCGCGGGGTCGGCTCTGCCCCACTCGTCACGCGCGGCGCGGAACTGCTCGCGCAGGAAAAGCTCGCGCGCCGCATCGAAGCGTGCCGCGTCAACCTGATACGTCCCGACGGCCACGCTCGCGCCCGTCGCCACTTCGCGCACCGTGCGCGGTTCGGTCGCATAAAGCCAGACGACCGTTGCCGCATAAAGAATTGTCCACGCGATGCCGATGCTTTGGATAAGCCTGTGCCGCATTGCTATAATCAGAAGTTCACAAAAGTCTGAGATGTTCAGATTAACTTTTACGAAAAGAGGATAACGCATTCTCTGCTTTTAGTTCAGAGTTTCTTTATGAAGCCGTTTAAGATTCGTGATGTTGAGATAAAGCCGCCGCTGGTGTTGTCGCCGATGGCAGGTGTGACGGACGTGGCGTTTCGTTGTTTGTTGAAGAGGCGCGGCGGCATCGGTCTGACCGTGTCCGAGTTCATCTCGGTCGAGGGTTTGACACGCAACAATCCGAAGTCGCGGCGACAGATGCGCTTTTTCGATTACGAGCGACCCTTCGCCGTGCAGATTTTCGGAGGGCAGCCGGAACGCATGCGAATGGCGGCGGAGATAGCTGAAGAGGTCGGCGCGGACATCCTCGATATCAATTGCGGCTGCCCCGCCCCGAAGGTCGTCAAGCACGGTGGCGGCTCAGGTCTCTTGCGCGAGCCTGCGCGGCTCGAAACGATTCTTAGAGAGATCAAAAAGGCGATTACGATTCCTTTGACCGTCAAGATTCGCGCGGGCTATTACGACAACAACATTAACGCGGTCGAGACGGCACGGCTCGCAGAGGATTGCGGCGTCGAGCACATTGCGCTGCACGGTCGGACGAAGGAGCAGGGCTACAAGGGGCGCGCGAACTGGGATTTGGTGCGACAGATTAAAGAGGTCGTGCGCGTGCCCGTCTCCGGCAGCGGCGACGTGACGACCGTCGAGGAAGCTCTGTCGCGCTGGCGCGAGACGAATTGCGACGGCATCCTCATCGGGCGCGGCGCGATGGCGAACCCATGGATTTTCCGCCAGATTGAAGACACGCTCGAAGGGCGCGAGCCTTATGAACCGACGCTCGAAGATAAGCGAAATATCCTGCTCGAATATTTTGAACTGCTGCGCGCAGACATGCCGGAGCTTCCCGCCATCGGTCGCATGAAACAACTCGCCGGACAGTTCACACGCGGCTTGCAGGGCGGCTCGCGGTTTCGTCAGGCCATCTATCATTCGCATCAGGTGGAAGAGATTCTCTCGCGCATCGAAGAGTATTTCGAGACCATCGCGGCGGGACGCCCCTACCTCGGCGAAGAGAGCGGGACGGACGCCGAAGAGGCCGCGCCCACGCTCGATTCGTGCGAAGCGGCGACCGTGTGAAGTTCAAAGTTTAAAGTGATGTTCTAGACCGGCGAACGTAAAGTCGAAAGTCCAAGATCAACCGGGCGAAAACCGAGACCCGCTGATTTTGGACTTTGAACTCTAAACTTTGAACTTCCCTACAGTCCGAGCGGGCGTGGCGCTTTGCCGCCGAAGAACCAGCTTGTGCCGACGCGCAGGCGATGCTGCCACGTCGGGAGTCTCGTCGTGTAGAGCGCAAAGCGCGCCTGCCGCGCCAGTTGTCCTTCCATCACGCGTCCGGCGGCGAACACTGCCGCGCTCTCCGTGCCTAAACTCACCGCTTCGCCAAGTTCCTCGAAATGACGCCTGCCGGGAACGCTTCCGTCCAAGATGGCCTGCACATTTTTGGCGACCAGATCGGACTGCTGAAAGGCGAGCTGCGCCGTGCCCGCGAGACTCGGCACGACATCCTTGAAGTAGGCCGCGTCGCCGAGCGCAAAGACTTCCGTGCGACCGCGCGCCTGAAGCGTCGGCTCGACGACGAGTAAGCCGCGCTCGTTCTTTTCGAGATTCAACTTTTCGACCAGCGGATTGACGCGCACGCCCGCGACCCACACGACCGCCGCCGCTTCCAGTTCGGTCTGCTCGCCGTTGTGCTCGAAGGCCAGCCCGCGCGGCGAGACGCGCAGGACGCGCGCCTGCGTATGCACCTCGACACGCTTCTCGTCCAAAACCTTGAGGACGACCGCGCGAAGCTCCGCGTCCATCCCCGGCACGACTTCTTTGCCCATCTCAAGAATCAAGACTCGCGGTTCGCCGCGCAAGCCTCTGCGCCGGAACGCGTCGTGCAGCAGGTCTGACATCTTGGTTGCCAACTCGACACCGCTTGAGCCCGCGCCGACGACAACAAAAGTTGCGGCGCGGCGTGCGTCCTGCGGGGCCGCGTCGGGAGGAATGTGTTCGAGCGTCTCGATCATGCGTGCGCGCAGGTCGTCGGCGTGCCGGATTTTGCGGAACGGCATGGAATACTTCTCAGCGCCCTCAATGTCCCAGAAATTCGTGACGCCGCCCAGTCCGAGAACCAACATGTCGTATTCCATCCGCCGCACGCGCCCGGCCACTGTGACCGCACGCGCGTCGAAGTCAATATCCGTCACCGCTCCCTGTATGAAGCGCACGCGTTCGTCCAAAAGCTCTCTGTAGGGCGGCGCGATGTGCCACGCCTCGACCTCGCCGCTCAGGTATTCGTACAAAAGCGGCGTGTGTGTGAAATGCTCCTCGTTGCTGACCAGCGTCACTTCGCCCGCGCCCGCCAGACCAAGCGCCGTAAAGAGACCGCCAAAACCTCCGCCGATAACACAAATGCGTGCAGGGTTGTCTGCCATCCGCTTCGTTCTCCTTGGGGAATCTGTTCGGCGGGCATGGTAGCACCGGAAAACAGAAAGCAGAAGGCAGCAGGCCGTGAGAATTGGTTAAGAAAGCCACGAGCGGGCGTCAGAGTATTTATCCACAGAGGGGCGACATCCGTGCCGCCCCTGCGTGACTGGTGAGGTGGACATTACGTCGCGTCCCATGGCTGAGGCCGTGGGCTATCAAACTTTCGCCCCTCCGGGGCTTTGCCTTCTGTCGTCTGGACACTCGCGCGAGCGGCGTGTTAGATTGTTTCAAGCTTTATATAACCTTAGCGGTTGCCTTGAGATACAAGGCAGACTGCGGTCTGGGAGGGCCATCAAGAACAGTGTCATTAGCAAGAGAAACGAAGGAAAGAATTGTCGGTGAATATCGCACACACGAGGGTGATACGGGTTCGCCGCAGGTGCAGGTCGCACTGCTCACGCAACGCATCAACGAACTGACGGAGCATTTCAAAATACACAAGAAGGATAACCATTCGCGTCGCGGACTGCTCAAGATGGTCTCGCAGCGTCGCAGCCTGCTCGACTACCTCAAGGGTCGAGACATCGAGGGTTATCACGAACTTATCGCCCGGCTCGGCCTGCGCCGCTAAAGTCTTTAGCAGTTGCTTCCCCCGTCGGTCTTCGGTTCTATGGGAGTTTGAGTTTACAGCATCAGTGCACAAAGATTCGCGCCTCTTTAAAAACACACACCCGCGTCCCTTTGAAAAGCTTGCGGACAGTGCCGAACGTGACGGCTCAAAACTTCCGACAAGTGGACGAGCGGGGGTGCAGCCTGTAGCAGACTAGAAGTACAAGGCGGCACCGGGCTTCACGGTTGATGCCCGGTGCCGCTTTTCTTCATTGAAAATTTTTGCCGGTCGGAGACGGAACGCGCCTCACGTAGCGCGGACGCCACCGCAGCCGGTGCAGAACACATTGGCCGGACGCCACCCTTAGCAGAGCGCGCAGGCGGATGAGACGCCGTGCCTCGCTTGAGACGATACACGGGACAGCGTCCGAAGGAGACACATAAACTATGGCAGTCAGAAAGTATTTGAAAGAATCAATCAAGGTCGGCGACCGTGAATTGACGGTCGAGACCGGACGCGTCGCCAAGCAGGCTGATGGCTCGGTCGTCATTCGTTATGGCGACACGATGCTTTTGGTCGCCGCCGTCGGCGCACAGACGCCCCGCGAGGGCATCGACTTTTTCCCGCTCACGGTCGAGTACCGCGAGCACAATTACGCTGCCGGACGCATCCCCGGCAATTATTTCCGGCGCGAGGGGCGTCCCGGCGAGAAAGAAATCTTAACCAGCCGCATGATTGACCGCCCCTGCCGCCCCCTCTTCACCGAAGGCTACCGCAACGAAACGCAGGTCATCGCCTCGGTCATCTCAGCCGACGCGGACAATGACCCGGACGTGGTTGCGATCACGGGCGCGTCGTGCGCTCTCTACCTGTCCGACATCCCTTTCCCGAACCCGATTGCCGGTGTTCGTGTCGGCCTCATTGACGGTCGCTACATCATCAACCCGACCTACGACGAAGTGCGCGAGTCGCGCCTAAACCTGATTGTCGCCGGAACGGAAGAGGCCATCACGATGGTCGAGGCGGGCGCGAAAGAAGTCTCGGAAGAGATTATGGTCGAAGCCCTGATGCTCGCGCACAAGGAGATTAACCGCCTGTGCCGCTGGCAGAAAGAACTCTACAAGGCGCTCGACATTAAGAAACGCGAGGTCACGCCGCCCTCTCTGAACGAAGAGATGATGGGCGAGGTTGAGCGCAATTACGCCGACCGCTTGCGCGCCGCGCTCAACACGGAGGCGCAGGGCAAACTCGATTCCTATGCGGGCGTTGATGCCTTGAAGAAAGAGGTCGTCGAATCCTATCCCGAAGACGCGCCGGAAAAACGGCAGATGGCGAAGAAAATCTTCGACCAACTCAAAGAGCGTATTTTCCGTGACGACATCCTGAACAACCGCCGCCGCCCGGACGGTCGCCGCTTCTCGGAGATTCGTCCGATTGAGTGCGAAATCGGCTGGCTGCCGCGCGTGCATGGCTCGGCGCTCTTTACGCGCGGCGAGACGCAGGCCATCGTGACTACGACGCTCGGCACAAAAGACGACGAGCAGTTCATGGACGATCTCGAAAAGGGTGAAGTCAAACGCCGTTTCCTTTTGCACTATAATTTCCCATCCTTCTCGGTCGGCGAGGTCGGACGCTTCGGCTCGCCCGGTCGGCGCGAAATCGGTCACGGCGCGCTCGCGCGTCGCGCGCTCGACGCCGTGCTGCCTGCCGAATCCGAGTTTCCCTATTCGTTGCGTATCGTCTCGGACATCACGGAGTCGAACGGCTCGTCCTCGATGGCGACCATCTGCGGCGGCAGTCTCTCGATGATGGACGCGGGCGTGCCTCTCAAGTCTTCGGTCGCGGGCGTCGCGATGGGACTGGTGATGGAAGGCAACAAGTACGCGATTCTCTCGGACATCGCGGGCGCGGAAGACCACTACGGCGACATGGATTTCAAAGTGGCGGGCACGCACGAAGGTATCACCGCCCTTCAGATGGACATCAAGATTGCCGGCATCAACTCGCAGATTATGGCCGAAGCTCTGGAACAGGCGCGCAAAGGCCGCTTGCACATCCTCGGCATCATGGAGCAGTCCATCAACGCGCCGCGCGAGGAAATGTCCCCGTATGCTCCGCGCATTATTCAGATCAAGATTAACCCGGATCGCATCCGCGATGTCATCGGACCGGGCGGCAAGATGATTCGCTCGATTGTCGAAGAGACGGGCGCGAAGATTGATGTCGAGGACGACGGGACGGTTTCGATTGCCACCGCCGACAACGACGCGGCGCAGGCCGCGGTCGCGCGCATACGCGGTCTGACCGCCGAGGCCGAAATCGGCGAGACTTATCTCGGTACGGTTTCGCGCATTGTTGATTTCGGCGCGTTCGTTGAAATCTTTCCGGGCACGGACGGCCTGCTCCACATCTCTGAAATCGCCGACCATCGCGTGCGCGATGTGCGCGACGAACTCAAAGAGGGGCAGCAGATTATGGTCAAGTGCATCGGCAAAGAAGGCAATAAAATCAAACTTTCGCGCAAGGCCATTCTCAAGCAGGAACAACAGAAGGCCGGGGCAGCCGGTGGGGGCGACGGTGAATAATCCCGCTTCTTTGGGCTAATTTCTGAGAGAAAAGGGGTTCGCTATAGTGTGCGAACCTCTTTTTGTCTTGACAGCCAACCCTCCGGACGGTTTATAGTGGCGCGCGAAACTGGAATTCACACGTTATTCTGCGTCTTTTCTCAGTACGGAACGCCCAGAGAGGCTCCAGCCCGCAAATCATTGGAATTGTGGGGAGTTCAAGCGAGACACGAACGGCCAAGACCTCAAGAGGAAGCATTCAAAAGCTTCCCGGTTGAGGCGGACACGAAGTCTTGGGTCGCCGCGCTGTCTTTATCTTAAATTTTTGAAATGCTGAAGTGGATTCCGGCTGTTCGGCGGAGATGGTTTGCAACCGAGCAGTGCCGGGGGATTCTAGTAGGAGGACGACCCTCAATGAAGCATCAAGCCCAACGCCGTGCCGCTCTGATGCTCAGCGTTTTGCTCGCCGCCGTCGTGCCCGCGCAGGCCGGTACGATTACGCTGGCCGACGTGTCGCAAGCATTTGTTGACGGGCAATCAAGCCGCCGAGCCGTAGAGTTTCGTCTGCGCTCGATAGCGCAGAGCGGGTCGGTTCCCGTCTCAACAGTTACGTCGCCCACGCAGAGCGGCGCGCAGTCGTCCTCATCCAACGCAGCGCCAAACGGCACACAGAGCACTACAACGAGCACCGGAGACGGCAGCGCATCGCTAATTGACACAGCCCAGCAGCCGAGCGGTACGGTCGAGACCGTAGACCTCGGCGATGTCACCGGAACGGTCTGCGACTGCGGCCCATTCGACGTAGTGGAGACTCCGCGCGGCGGCTTCCCGAAATGGCCGCTGATTGCGCTGGCCGGGATTCCGCTCGCCTTCATTCCCGGTGGCAACGATGAGACGCCTCCGGGGCCGACCCCCACTCCCACGCCTCCGCCTCCGGCAGTGCCCGAACCGGCGACCATTCTGCTCTTCGGCTCAAGCCTGATGGCGCTCGGAGCAGGCGCACGCCGCCGCCGCGCGCGCAAGCAGTTCGACGGCAAAGCGACCGTGGCAATCGCAGAGGAGGTCTGAAACTTCGTGTTGAAAGAGACTCGCATGACTTACGCCTCTCACAAATTTGTTGTCAAAGGCTTCGCCTGCGCGCTGCTCATCGCGCTCGCTCTCTGCTCGGCGCAGACGTTCGAGGCGCGCGCCGCACAGAAGAGTCGGAAGAACCAGCCGACGATGGGTCGCATCGAAGTTTCGACCACTCCGGGCGGCTATCCCCTGATCATTGACGAGCGTCCCGCCGGAGAGACGACCGATTACGTGCGCGCCATCGAACTGACGCCCGGCGCGCACACGGTCGAGATCGTTTTCCCGAACGGCACGCGCTGGTCGCAGCCCTTCGAGATCGTCGCGGGTCGCAAACAGTGTATCGCGCTCGCCTATCGCCCGCGCACCATCCCCATTCCGGCAGCCGTCGTCTCGCCCTGCCCGTATCCGGTCAACGTCACCGTTCCGGGCAGCGTCAACGATGGCGACATCGTCACCTTCTCGGCGGACGTAAGCTATGAAGGGCCTTCGGCGCTCAACTACACTTGGACAATCAGCCCGGCCAACGCGCGCATCATCAACGGCGCGGGCACGTCGACCATCTCCGTTGACACCACGGGCTTAGGCAGCCGCCGCGTGATGGCGATTCTCGTCGTTGACGACGGCTCCGGCGACCGCAACTGCCGCCAGACCGCACAATCTACGACCGCCGTCCTCGCGCGCGCTCTTCCGCCCGCGCTCAAGCGCTTCGACGAATTCCCGCTGATTTCTTTCGACGACGACAAGGCACGGCTCGACAATCTGGCGATTGAGCTTCAGAACAGCCCCGGCTCGGTTGGCTACATTATCGCCTACGGCGGTCGCGCCAGCCGCGCCGGACTCGCCAACATGATGGGCGAGCGCGCGCGCAACTATCTCGTCAACACGCGTGGCCTGAGCGACAACCGGCTCATCGTCGTCAACGGCGGCTTGCGTGAAACGCCCACCTACGAACTGTGGATCGTGCCGCAGGGCGCAGAACCGCCGCGCGCCACACCGACGCTCGACGCGACTCAAGCGCGTCCGGCGGCGACGGGAACAAGACGCGCACGCCCGCGCCGCGACTAAGGCGTGAGCGTGAGCGTTTGGAAGATTCAAGTTTCGGGGGGGGGGGGGGGGGGGGGGGGGGGGGGGGGGGGGGGGGGGGGCGGGGGGGGG
>CAXTRQ010000048.1:34066-35266 GCA_964246705.1 uncultured Pyrinomonadaceae bacterium | reverse complement strand
ATCTACCATTGGCTTCCTCCGACTGGGCTAATTTCAGGGCGCTTTTAGCGGAGCGCTCGCCGAGTCGCTGCAAAATCTCTTCCGTTAAGTCGGCATATAGGGAAGCGCCTCTAGAGTTCGGCTCATAAAGTTGGACGGGCTGGTGGAAGGCGGGGGACTCTTCCAACTTGACGTTGCGATGGATGATCGTCTCAAAAACTTTGGTTCCGAACCGTTCTTTGAGTTGTTTGTATGATTCCGCCGAGATGCCCGTGCGAGCGTCGAAGAGGGTGCAAACGATGCCTAAGAACTCCATCGCAGGATTCGCGCTCATCACCTCATCGAACGTTTTCAGGAGATCGTCGAGACCGTCCTGAGCGAGCGGGGAGGCCGAGACGGGCACGAGCATGTGCGTCGCAGCCAACAGGGGAGTGGTCAGAATTTGGCCGAGCGTCGGCGGCGTATCAATCACGACGAAGTCGTAAACTTTAGAAAGTGGCAGAAGTTTGGCCTTGAGGCGATTGATGGCGATGGCCGGTTCTTTCTCGAAGCGAGCAAATTTGAGTTTCGAGGGCACGATGTCTAGATGATCCAATTGTGTCGCGACGACCGCTGCCTCAAGTGGATAACGCTCTTTCTCGTCCGATTCAATCAACACGTCGGCGATGGAGAGGCCAACCTGTTCTGGCGCAAGGAAATGAGTCGTCACATTGGCCTGCGGATCGCCGTCAATCAGAAGCGTTTCGTAGCCCCTGAGAGCAAGTTCCGCAGCCAGAGACGCAGAGGTAGTAGACTTACCTACGCCACCCTTTTGATTGGCAATCGCAATTGTTTTCATGCAGCCCTCCGAAGTTTCGGGACTAGAGACTTGACCTCGGCCTCGCTGACTAACTTCTGGCGGCGATCCAGCAGGTTAGGGAAGTAGCGTAGATGCCCATCCTTAATGAGTTGAGCTACTTTCGTATGGCTGACATTTAAGATTCGGCGCGCTTCTTTCGACGTAATGAGATCATCAGGTGTGCTGCCCATAACGCGGGATAGTAAGACAAAGGGAAGGATAGCGCAAGATATTTCCATCGACAGAGAATGATAATACCCGCTTGAAACGCTTCAAAGTCTATCTTTAACGGAGAAGTCTTCGAGCGTTGTCGTGTCGCCCTCTATCCCTCCGCACGGAACGGTTTCGCGCGACAGCCTTCTCCAATATCTTTGTCGAAGAGG
>CAXTRQ010000048.1:2663-34056 GCA_964246705.1 uncultured Pyrinomonadaceae bacterium | reverse complement strand
CCCACCAAAAAATTTTTGTTCCCTGGTGGGCGGCCCTGGGCAGCTTCCCCCCCCCCCCCCCCCCTCTTCGACTGAGACCGGAGCCTCGCACGCGCTCTACGCAGGGCCTTCGATGTCTGAAACCGGAGGGACATTCCTCTCAGTCTCAAGTTCCCTCCAGATTAAGACGTGGCGGGTCTCTCTGAGAAGGAGTGAGCCGACGATAAAGGTCACACCGGCAACAATAATCGGGTAATAGAGTCCGGCGTAAATGTTACCCGTCCGCGCGACGACAATCGTACCGACGAGCGGTAGCAGCCCACCGAAGACGCCGTTGCCGATGTGGTAAGGTAGCGACAGCGACGTGTACCTGATCTTGGCCGGGAACGCCTCGACGAGATAGGCGGCAATGGGGCCGTAAACCATCGTCACAAAGATGACCTGAATGAAGACGAGCAAAATCAACTTCCATGCAATCGGATTGCCGAGTAGCGTGCCAATGTCTGTGTAAGGCAGCACCTCCTTGGCGGGTTGCAGCGTGCCGTTGACCAACGTCTGTGGTGTCAGGTTATATGCCCCCGTGACCGGATTTTTCACGGAGGTCGTGGTCACGACGCCCGTGCCCGCCGCTGCCTCCATCGCACGGTAGATCGGGAGATAGGAGAGCGCGGCGAGCAGGCAACCGAGCATGATGATCCACTTGCGCCCGATGCGGTCGGAAAGTGCGCCGAAAAGGACGAAGAAGGGCATTCCGAGCAGGAGCGCGACGGCGATGATGTAAGTTGCAGAGGTGCTGTTCACCTTGAGTATCGTCTGCATGTAGTAGAGCGCGTAGAACTGTCCCGTGTACCAGACGACGCCCTGCCCGGCGGTCGCGCCGAAGAGCGAGATCAGCACGCGCTTGAGGTTAGGCCATTGCGTGAAGGCTTCCTTGAGCGGCTGGGTCGAGGTCATCCCCGCGCCCTTGATGTGTTGGAAAATCGGCGACTCTTTCATCCTCAGACGGATGTAGAGCGAGATGCCGACGAGGAAAATCGAGATGATGAAGGGGATGCGCCAGCCCCAATCAGCGAATGCCTCTTTGCTCACCGCGTTCTGCACAAGGAGAATAGCGATGAGCGAAATGAAGAATCCGAGCGTCGCCGTGATTTGGATGAAACTGGTGTAGAAGCCGCGCTTCGCGTCCGGCACGTGCTCGGCGACGTAGACCGCCGCGCCGCCATACTCGCCTCCGAGCGCCAATCCTTGCAGGATGCGGATTAACAATAGAATGATCGGCGCAGCCAACCCGATGGTTGCGTAGGTCGGAAGAAAGCCGATGAGAGCCGTCGCGCCACCCATGATGAGGAGCGTCACAAGGAAAGCGTACTTGCGCCCGATGATGTCGCCGATTCTGCCGAAGAAGAGTGCGCCGAAGGGGCGGACGACGAAGCCGACAGCGAAGGTCGAGAGATAGGCGATGAGCGCAAACGTGTCATTGCCCTTGGGGTAAAAGAGCGGCGAGATAGTCACCGCGAGGCTGCCGAAGATGTAGAAGTCGTACCACTCGATCATCGTGCCGACGGCGGATGCAGCGATAACTTGCCAGATTTTGTAATCGCCGGAAGTCAGGTGATAGGCGCTGCCCGTGGTAGCGTTCGCAGATAATGAACCTAGTCGAGCCATGTCAGGTGCTCCTTGAGAGAAGAGGGTTCAATTTCTTGAACGGCGCGCGCTGCTCGGGACAGGAGCAGTGCGCGCCGCCCGGATGAAATCTTAGAACGTAAAGATCGTCGCAAACTCCGACCTTACGTCGTGTGTCTCACGCGACGGAATGCCACGGAAGAGCGGCAGGCCGCCCTGTGAGAAAGCCGAATTGTTTGCCGCGCGCGTGCGGAACAGAGACTCTTCGAGCGCGAAGGTGACGAAGGCATTAAGCTTGTATTGAAGGCTGCTCATAAATACATCGCTCCTGCCACGACCGCCGAAGCGTCGCGCGTCGCGCGCCGTCGCTTGGTCATAGCCGTAATGCAGGTAGCCCGTCCAACCGGCGTTACGCCCCTTCGGGTCGGCATCGAAGATGCGCGAGAGCGGGAAGCCAAAGTTGATAAAGCCGCCCTGTCCGCGCACCGGACGCTGCGGGGCGACGACAGGTGTGCCGTTGAGCAGCCCGAAGACTACCGTCGAAGAGCCGTCAATGGAGGTTGCCGTCGCCGTGCTCGTCAGCCCTGCGGTGTCGTTGAAGGTCGAGAACAACTGGCCGCCGAAGTAAAAGCGTAGGTCTTCGCCGTTGTAGTATTTGCCGATGACAGTCACGAAGCGCGTCGGCAGTTGAATTTCACCCGAATAACCGTAGCGACTGCTGTCAACTTCAGCCCCGTTCGGGAAAGCTGCCCTGAATGCGGCGGGGACGTTCGCCGCCGTCACGATGGCCTTGCGCGAGCCTTGCGTGAAGCTGACGATCAACTGCGCGGGCACGACGCCCGGAGCCTTGTCGAGTTGAAATTGCGTGACGAAGCGTCCCTGTACTTCGGGACGCTCGGAATCCGGCCCCTGCCGCTCGCCGAAGCCGAGTTGGTCGGCGACATTGGCGGGCGTGTTACCGAAGGCGGGCAGGACGAGCGCGATCTCTGGCTGAAACTTCAGTGAACGCGAGCCGCCCGCGTTGTAGTTGAACCCGAAACGGAACTGCGGTGCGCGCTCGTAGATGTTGCCGTAGCCGAGATGAAAAGCCGTGGTCTCAATCGTGTTCGGGACGGTTGAAGAGCCGAACGGTGTCCAGTCCTGTCCGAAGAGTGCAAAGCCGGTCATCTTCTCGCTCATGGCGTGGTCAATGCGCGCCCAAGCCAGTCTGAGACTCGGTTGGCTGGAACGAATCGAAGAGATATTGCGATTGGCGGCACGCGTGAAATCGCCCTCGAAGTCGAACTCTATCCGCCCTGTGATGGTCGTCTTCGGCGCAGGGTCGAGCCACTCGAAGTTCGTACCGATGCGCAAGGCTCGCACCTTGACGTGAAATTCCGGCGAGGAGTTCGGCCCTGTATCGCCGAGGAACAGCGGCAGGGGGAAGTCATTGCCCCCCGGCGAAGACGAGTCGTGAATAAGACTGGCCTTGAAGAATCCATAAGGTTTGAGCCGCGCCCCGGAACCGAGTTTGATGTCGGGTATCAAACCCTCTCGTTTCGGCGGGTCAACTTGCAGCACGCGGATGGGCGCGACCGCCGCGATGACGGACGGAGGGGCAGGCGGTTTAGGCTGAGCGCCCGGACTCTGCGGCTGCTGGTTCTGTGTGTCCTGCGCCTCCGCCCCCGCTTTTAAGTTACCCGCAACGGCAGGAACTTCGCCCGACGGCGTTAGTGTTGAAGCCGACCGCACCGCCTCAAATTCGGCGGATGTGAGCAGTCCTTTATCTCGCAGAAGAGTTGCGAGACGGTCGCGCTGCTCGGCTGGCGTGCGGCCACCGGCGACGGCGCGTGCTTCTTCGGGATTGATAATTCCCTTCGTAATCAACACGCGAACAAGTGGGTCAGCGATCTCCACGTTGGACGCAGCGTTAGTGGTGGGTGATGACTCGGAGGCGGTTGTCGTCTTCTTAGAGTCATCTGCGCTTGAAATTCTTGTGCTCACCTCATGGGGCAGCGTGACACTACTAACGCTATCCGAAGCAGTGGAACGCGGCTCCTGTGCGCGAGATACATTGACGATGCAGAGGAGTGCGACTATGGCAAGTAAGAAACGTGAGACGGTGTAATGCATGGGTCTATGCTTCCTTTCTGAAGAGACGGGAATCCGGAAACTCACCTGATGCGATTTAATGTCTAGAGTGTGAGAGCGGATTATAGACTTAACCGGACTATAGTTAAACGATTAATTTCCGGCTTCGGAAAACTCTCTCAGAGCCAAAACTTTTGCCATACCGCCCCGACACGTTTATAGTGAGCTATCAACGTCATGACAAAATCCGGAGAGACCCGACCCATGTCAAAGTGCTTCCTCTTGTGTTGAACGGAGACCTCTCGATTGGAGAAGGGGAGAGTAAACATTCAAGGAGAGCGAACTGTGGAAGTTAAAGAGCAGCAGAAGGACGTGCAGGCGAGCGGAGCGCACGAAGCGGCTGATAAAAGCGACACCGTACAGCCCAGCCATTGGACTCCTGCCAAACCGGATACGAAGAGTGAAGGAGACTTCCGGCAGGAGGCCGCTGATTTAGATGGGGGGCGAATTGACCCTGAGCGTGACATCACACACGAGCACGGCGACAAAACGAGCCTACCGGAGTTTCAATCATCCACCGAATTGACAGGTATCAAAATTACACCGCCCAAGACGAGCGCCGGGGGTGTCCCCGCCGTCATGGCTTCAATGAAGCATGCCTTCGGAGAAATGGGAGTTATCCGCAGCGCACGCGCGTTGCTGACGCTCAATCAAAAGGGCGGCTACGATTGTTCGAGTTGCGCGTGGCCTGATCCTGACGGTGAGCGCCACGTCGCGGAGTTTTGCGAAAACGGCGCTAAAGCTATCGCCGACGAGGCGACTCTTGCGCGCGTCACGCCGGAGTTTTTCCGCGAGTGGAGCGTCGCCGACCTCTCGCACAAATCTGATTACTGGCTTAACAAACGCGGGCGCATTACGCACCCGATGGTGCTGCGCCCCGGGGCGACACATTATGAAGAAATCAGTTGGGAAGACGCCTTCGCTCTTATCGCCGGGGAATTGAACAATCTGATTTCGCCCGACGAGGCTCTCTTCTACACTTCGGGGCGTGCGAGCAACGAGGCCGCCTTCCTCTATCAACTCTTCGTCCGGCAGTTCGGTACTAACAACCTGCCGGACTGCTCGAACATGTGTCACGAGTCGAGCGGTTCGGCGCTAACTGAAACCATCGGGATCGGCAAGGGAACGGTCACGCTGGAGGATGTCGAAGACGCTGGCGTGCTCTTTATCATCGGGCAGAATCCCGGCACGAACCACCCGCGCATGCTGACCTCTTTGCAAAAAGCGAAGCGCAAGGGTTGTAAGATTATTAGCGTCAACCCGCTGCCCGAAACCGGCCTGCTGCGCTTCAAGCATCCGCAGGAAGTGAGCGGGGTCATCGGCAGCGGCACGCCGCTGACAGACCTCCTGCTGCAAGTCCGCATCAACGGCGATGTCGCGCTCCTCAAAGGCATCATGAAGGAAATAATTGAAGAGGAGGATAAGCGACCCGGACAAGTTCTGGATCACAAATTCATCGAGGAAAAGACGGCGGGCTTCGACGAGTTCCTTGCGAAACTGCGGGAAGCTGGTTGGGACGAAATCATCGAAGAGAGCGGCATCTCGCGCGAGCAGATTCGGCAAGCGGCGGAAATCATCATGAGCACCGACCGCATGATTAGTTGCTGGGCGATGGGACTGACACAGCACAAGAATGCCGTCGGCACAATTCAAGAAATCGTCAATATGCACCTGATGCGCGGGCAGATTGCCAAGCGAGGCGCGGGACTGTGTCCGGTGCGCGGTCATTCAAACGTACAGGGCGACCGCACTGTCGGCATCTGGGAGCGACCGCGCCCCAACTTTCTCGAAGCGCTGGGGCGCGAGTTTAACTTCGAGCCGCCACAGCATCACGGCTGCGACACAGTAGAAGCCATCAAGGCGATGCATGCGGGCAAGTGCAAAGTCTTCTTTGCGCTGGGAGGAAACTTTCTCTCAGCCACGCCCGACACCGAGTACACTGCGGACGCCCTGCGCAAGTGTCGTCTCACCGTCCACGTCTCGACCAAACCGAACCGTGCGCATCTCATCACAGGCCGACAGGCGTTGATCCTGCCATGCTTCGGACGCACAGAGATTGACGCGCAGTCCGAGGGCGAGCAGTTCGTGAGCACTGAAAATTCGATGGGCGTTGTACAGATGTCGAAGGGAGTGTTGAAACCCGGCTCGCCGCACCTGCGCAGCGAACCATGGATCGTCGCTCAACTGGCGAAGGTGACGCTGGGCGACCGGACGACCGTCCAATGGGACTCTCTCGTATCTAACTATGACCGCATTCGTGATGCCATCGAGCGCGTCATCCCCGGCTTCGAGCATTACAACGAGCGCGTTCGCCATCCCGGCGGCTTTTACCTGCCGAACAACGCGCGCGACGGCGTTTTTCAGACCGCGACGAAGAAAGCTAACTTCACAGTCCACGACATCCCGCACCACGAACTCGCGCCGGGCCAGTTCGTCATGATGAGCGTGCGTAGCCATGACCAGTTCAACACGACGATCTACGGACTCGACGACCGCTATCGCGGAATTCACAACGAGCGGCGCGTCATCTTCCTCAACCGGGAGGAAGCGCGCGAGATGAATTTGAAGCAGGGCGACATTGTTGACCTGACGAGCCACTATACGGACGGCGAACGGCACGCGCGTCACTTCATCGTCGTGCCCTTCGACATTCCGCGTCGGTGCGCGGCGACTTACTTTCCTGAGACTAACGTGCTCGTGCCCATCGGAAGCGTCGCTGAGAAAAGCAATACACCGACATCAAAATTCGTCGTGATCAGCATCAAGCCAGCCGCCGACCAAACGACGAAATTTGATTACGAGCACGTAGACGGCATCGCAAGAGAGGCGCGCCTCTGATTCCGAATAATGATGACCAGCGGTTCGTCCGCCGAACTCATCATTACATCAGCCCGACCGACATACCGAAACTTGGAGGAGCAACATACATGGGAGTTCTGTCATTCCTCGCTCGGGAAAGAACCATCGCAGAGCCGAGATACAGTCGTTGGCTAGTGCCGACCGCAGCACTGGCTATTCATATGTGCATTGGTCAAGCATATTCGCTAAGCGTCTTCAATCTGCCGATGAGTCGGCTGCTCGGCATCAGCAAATCAGCGCCCAGCGATTGGGGGCTGACGACGACCGTGTGGATTTTCAACATCGCCATCGTCTTCCTCGGCCTTTCGGCGGCGGTCTTCGGCAAATGGCTGGAGCGTGTCGGCCCGCGCAAGGCGATGTTCGCTTCCGCCTGTTGTTTCTCCGGCGGGTTCATGGTTTCCGCCATCGGCATCTACCTTCATCAGATCGTGCTTGTCTATCTTGGCTACGGCGTGCTCGGCGGCATCGGTCTCGGCCTCGGCTACATCTCGCCGGTTTCGACACTGATTAAATGGTTCCCGGATCGTCCCGGCATGGCGACCGGCATGGCGATTATGGGTTTCGGCGGCGGCGCGATGATCGGCTCACCGCTCGCAGACAACTTAATGAAGTACTTCGCTTCGCCCGTCTCGGTCGGCGTGTGGGAGACGTTCGTGGCGATGGGGCTAATCTACTTCGCAATGATGATGTTCGGGGTCTTCACGGTACGCGTGCCCCCTGCGGACTGGAAGCCCGCGGGCTACACGCCGCAGGCACAGACCAACAAAATGATTACGTCCGCGAACGTCACGGCGGACGCGGCGATACGCACGCCGCAATTTTACTTACTGTGGGCTGTGCTCTTTCTCAATGTCACGGCGGGGATCGGCGTGCTCGCGCAGGCATCGCCGCTGATTCAAGAAATGTTTCTGCTCAAAGGTGTGTCGGCTCCGACGCCGGAGCAGGTCAAGAGCGCGGCGGCGGCAGCGGCGGGTTTCGTCGGATTGCTCAGCCTGTTCAATTTGGTCGGGCGCTTCTTCTGGTCGTCACTCTCCGACAAAATCGGGCGCAAGTATACCTACATGATTTACCTCGGTTTGGGAGCTTTACTTTATGCACTGATTCCTTCCCTCGGTCGCGCCGGTAACCTCACACTGTTTGTCGCTACATTCTGCGTAATTCTCAGCATGTACGGCGGCGGCTTCGCGACTATTCCCGCGTACCTGCGCGACATGTTCGGTACGATGCAGGTGGGGGCGATTCACGGACGACTCCTCACAGCATGGTCGGCAGCGGGCATCGTCGGCCCGTCGCTGGTGACATATATCCGCGATTACCAAATTAATCACGGTGTCGCCAAGGCCGACGCTTACTCTGTGACGATGTACATCATGGCCGGTCTGCTGGTCGTGGGCTTCATCTGCAACTTCCTGGTGCGCGAAGTTTCCGAGAGATACTATTACTCCGGCGGGACGGAGCGAGCGCCACGCACAACGGCGGCCGGTGTGCGCAAAGCCACTGTTTGACTCGCGCTTACATACAGCACTGTCATTTGAAGAAAGAAGGCATCAACATGGACGACACAGGAAACACAAAGGCTGTAGGCGGGAAGGCTGAAAACGGCGCGCGGCAAAGCTCCACCGCCCGTCTGGCGATCTCTTGGCTTGTCGTGAGCGTGCCCCTCTTGTGGGGCATCTTTCAAACCTTTGAGAAGTCGTTGGCGCTCTTTAGATGAAGGCGGCTTCAACTGTACGGCTTTGAGTCCGGACGACTATGACTCCGAGTGCTTGCGGATGCACACGGAGCCATCATTCGAGAGTGATTTTACTGTTTGAGCGGGCGGCGAGACGTACCGCAGTCCGTTCCAATGATGGTTTAGCGTGTAAGCTCTCGAATGTCGTGTGCTGTGCGCAGCAGGCTTACGATGCAAAGAGAGGTCGCCCGGCATCAATCTGGGTTTTGAACCCCCGGAGAGGAAATTGGCGATCCCTCGATTTTTGTTGTCCGGTAGTGGCGATAGTCCTCAAAAGCCACAGAATTCGCACTCGGCTACGAGCGTCGAACATTCTCATTGAGGACGCTGAAAGAGCGAGTGTCAAAATTCTCAATGGTTCCGTCGGGTTTCACCGCGTCAACCATTAAGATGTAATCCTTATTGCGAAACACGCTGACGGATAACTCGAAGGAGACACGTTCCCCGACGGACATGCTTTGCCCCTTGTGCACTACCCGACTCCAGACTTCCTTACCCGAAACTCTCTGGATGGATACGCGATATTCTTTATAGCTGTTATTTTTAAGGTATATGGTGAGGCGGGCTGATTTCTGACCCAACTTGATGACGAGTTGCTTCTGCGATTGAATACCTCTGACGGAAACTAACGGAAATACGTATGTGGCGACTGAGGCCGGGACTGGAGACGAGCGGCGTTGGTTGCTTTGACTAATCGCCTGTGCTCGTTGAGTCCTTTCTTGAATTTCGCTGATTAGGGGTGCGTCATGTTCCCTCGCGGCTTGTTCGTTGCGCAAATCTTCCTGTAACTGCTCGGCAGTTTTACGTTGCTCCTCGTTCTGGCGTTGCAGTTCTATTTCCTTTTCCCATGGTAAGGTCTGCGTTTGCTCGACCTGCTGGCCAAGGCGCGCCGTGTCTCTAATCAGCCATAGACATCCGAGCATCAACAACACGAGCGCAGCCGCCAGAGAGACCGGCAAGAACATATTCCTATGATTCGGGAATAGCAGCAGGGATTTCCACCAAGACACCTTCGGCGAATCGGTTCGGTGGTTGATAATTAAGCCGATTAATTTTTCCAACTCCTTAACCCTCTTGCGTCTTCCGGGAGTAATCAGGTACTTCTCTTCAAAATTCTTGCGCTCGGACTCCGACAACATGTTCTGCAAGTAGCGATCAATTAAGTCATTCTCGACCACGGAAAGCTGTTCATAAAAGCTCTCATCCGTGAAACACAGTTCTTCAAACGCGGACTGCTCCGGTTCAGCCAATTCCCCGCAGAGGTATTCCACCAAAACTCTCTCGTCGGGTTCTCGCGCCAACGTTTCACCTCCCCAAATATTAATGAGTCCTTGAGGGTTCTATTTCATCACCCCTGACGATTTTTCAAACACTTATTGATACACACCTTAAGTCTTTTTCTGAGATGGAAGGCATGAAGTACCAACGCGTTCTGAGAAATCCCCATCCGTTCCGCCATTAATTTCCTTTTATCAATTTTTGCGCGCCGCGATTCTGCGTAATACTGCTTGAGAAACTCTTGATCCTCGAACGGCAATTCTACCATGCACCCTTCAAAACAGGTCTTCAAGTCGTCAGCGTCAGAGTCTTCTTCGGCGGTCTCTCCGGCGCGCATTAAGTGATCGCGCACTGCCTGCTCTTTTCCCTGTTCCGCCAGATATTCAAGGAAAACTATTTTTGCCACGCCATATATATAACCCATCAGACTGCTGAGGACTTCGCCCTCGAAATACCTTCGGATCACTCTATTAATCGAGATGTCGGCCAGACGCTCGGCGCACAGACACCGGCGGCATTCAAAAAAGGTGATTAATTTCCTTTGAATATCTTCGTATTTTCTGCCAGCGTTATCGGGATTTGCGTCAAGAAGGTTAAGGAATTTATCCCAAGCCTCTGGCGAAGGCTCCCAATCTTTCATTTTCGCACCTTGAGGATCGGCATAGATATTTCATACCACCCGTTCCTCCGCACGCTTTACAACCTTCTTATCCGGCGTCCGAACACGTCCCTACTCGGACGGTGTGATAACGGTGCTGTGACGGGCAACGGCCTATGCTACGATAAAAGTCATTTAGAGAGTATAAATTTCGGAGAATTTAGTTCGATTTATTTTGGTCGGGATGGGATTTTTGGCGGCTGAGACGATAGTTAACGTGAGTTCGAGATAAGAAAACAACTGGTTGCTCGCGTCCCCCTCAGGGCTGAAGAGTTTTCTTTGCCGAAGCTTATCTTGACCTCACGTTAAAATTAATCTTGTTTTCGCCGGAGCGGATTGCCAGTCGAAATACGACTGCTCGCCGGAGAGGACGGCGGGGCTTGCTATTTCGAGTCGCCTTGGACGATGAATGCCGCCCAGAAGTAGGGCGACTTCTCAGGATCGTTGTGCCACATTTCGAGTTGCGCCGCCCGCAAAGCCGCGGCAGGGCGCGGCGCTCCGCTCACGAGCAAGTTGTGGTAGAAATTTTTCATTAGCTCTGCCGTCGAGGAATCGTTGACCTCCCACATGCTGGCTACGACCTGCTTCGCGCCTGCATACATGAATCCGCGTGAGAGCGCCGTCAAGCCCTCCCCCCTGACAATCTTGCCGACGCCCGTCTCACACGCGCTTAACACCACCATCTCGGCTGACAGGTGCAGTTTGTACACTTCATGCATTTGCAGGAAGCCCTCGCGTGGCCTACGTTGCTCGTCGAGCAGCGACAGCAGAAGCCCTGACAACTCCGGGTGCTCTCGGTCGAGTCGCCCGTGGGTCGCGAAGTGTATGATCCGGTACTTAGCGAGTTCGCCGCTGGTTACTAATTCCATTTTGGCGTTGAAGTCAATGGCCTCCATCCCTTCACCCGGAGGCACGAGACTCAGAATCTTGTCAGCCTCGCGACGGGTGTAAATGAGGCGCTCTATTTTCCCACGCGTGTCCGCGAGACCAACCCTATTCAAAGTTTCACGCACTCTAGTGTCAGACGATACGTTGGAGGTAGCCTTTATCGAATTCGGAAGACGTTGTACTTCTTTATCACCTCGCCCGCCTCGGGCGGCCTCGATCTCATCAAATCTTTCATCATCTTCATTGAATATCGGGTCGGCTATCGCGGCTATCAGTTTCCGTGGCGCAGCCTCCGCCACAGTAGATTTACGTCGACGGAGTTCGACGAGCAGGGACATGGAAGGTTGCGTCTCGATCTCGTGGCTTAATAGCAGGGGGATATGCTTAACAGGAGAAACGGTTCGGGCTAGGTTTCCGGCATGAGCGTCTTCAAACTTGCCGGGGGGCGGCAACGCCGCGAAGGGAAGATACTGTAATTCGCCGTCACCGACGACCAGTAACCGCACCGACCCCGGCAGAGCAGCGACCTGGCCCAGCAGCGTCCGGCTGAGAGATGCAGCCGCCCGTATGTATTCCGCGTCGGCGCGCTGGACGCGTTTCATGGCGTGGAGATTGGTTTCGCCTTCGACCGGCTGATTGCGAGCCGTGAGTAGCTCTATGAGATGCTTGGCCGCGGATTCTATCTCGACGCGTCTCGGTAGTACGTAACTCTCTATAGAAGTCGGCGTGACAGCCCAGAGGTAGCTTCGCTCTTCGCCGAGGGCATACTCCAGAAGCAACTGATCTTTATCGAGGATTCCGGTCTGAATGTCGTCCAACGTAGCGGGTTGGGGATACACAAGGGAAGCGTAATGCGGACTTTTCTCGCGTATTTGGGCTTCCAGTTCGTAGTACTGGCGCAGCAGATCATTGATGCTCTGCGCGGTTGCGGTCGCCTGAGCCTGCGTGTGCTGATTGCTGAGCATCTGGCGTTGCGCCTTCTGGCTCAACTCGCGCTGTAGCTCCGCCTCCCGCCGAAGCAACTCCGGGTCAACACCCTCTCGAATTTTCGCGTCGGCCTCAATCAGCGTGTCCAGCAGCGAGCGGACTCGCGCCCGCTCGCTGTAGTTCAGAGCGAGCGCTTCGTACTTCTTATCCTTTGTTTGTTCGTACAGCCGCATGAGAACGTCTATGTAAAGTTCATAGTATTTTTGCACCGAGGCGAAAAAGGAAATGCGTAGGGTCTGGTTGGATATTTTCGTGCGCAAATTTTCGAGGGTCGGGAGCGCGAGCTTGATCTGGTCGCCAGCTTCGAGAAGGCTTTTCGTCGTACCGATTCTACTTTGCACGCGGGCGATTTCATATTGCGTATCCGCCTCTGCCGTCCGGTACATTACGTCATGCCAGATGTCCGCAGCCGCTTTCAACCTCTTCAGCGCATCAACGTAATTTCCCAGAGACGAATAAGCGACGCCCATGTTTTTGAGCGTGTGTCCCTCGCCGATGCGGTCGGAGCCTGATTGCTGAAGCTTCAATGCCTCGTTATAAAACTTGTCAATGGCCTCCTGATGTCGCCCCTGAGCCGAATAAACCATTCCCTCGTAGGTCAGCAACTCGGCCTTGACGAGCTTATCGCCGTCAGCCGACATCTTGAGCGCCTCGTTGTAATTGTTGAGCGCAATCTCGTATCTCCCCTCCGAGTAGTGCAGCCGGCCAAGGTCGCCCAATGTTTGGGCGGCCAGCCTGTTCTCCTGCACCATTCTCACGAGAGGGACTGCCTGGTTGAAGTGCGCCAGTGCTTGCTCGTTGTCGCCCAATACGTTGGCATAGATACGACCCAAGGCGAGAAGCGTATAGGCTTCGCCCTGTGGGTCTAGCGTGTGCCTGATGGGGAGCGCCTTTTTGTAATAAATGAGTGCTTCAGTGATGTTCCCCTCCAAGTAGTAGACCCGGCCTATCTGGTATAAGGCAGCGCCTTCGTATTTCTTATCGCCCTCGTCTATGAAAAGCTGTAATGCTCGCTGAAAATAATCCAACGCCGATTGTGTTTCAGTCATGGAAAGCTTTGAGATGCCGATGACGTGAAGTGTCACTGCTACGTCCAAGCGGTTCGGGAGGGACTCGAAAATACGTAGTGCCTCTGTGTAGCTGTCGGCGGACGCGTTCATCCTGTTTAAGTAGAAACTGACCTTGCCCCTGCCAAGCAGCGCGGCGGCCTCTCCTCTGGTATCGTTGGCCTCACGCCACAGCCCGCGAGATTCATCGTACTTCGCGAGGGCTTGTTCCAACGCCGCTGTTCCCTTTTTCCTGAACAGCGATTCCCCCGCCGCGAAAGAACGCTCGGCGGCAACACGCTTGCTGTCTAGCACGTCAGCGGCTCGTTGCTCGACGATTGATATTTCATACTGGCCGGGCGGAGGCGCTATCTCCTTCGGGCGCACCTTCAACTGAAAATCTCCTGTGGCGTCAGCTATCAACGAAACCGCCTCCTGCCCGCGTGTACCGTTGGCGCTATCCACCTCCAGAATTTCCTGCCCGTCTTCGCCTATCAGAGTTACTACCACATCAAGCCCGAACTGATTGACGATCACATGTACGTATTGGGCGGAAGAGAGATGTAAGACGTAATAATGCGCCGACCCGCCCTTCAGTTCACGACGTATGATGCTGCCCTGTTCCAGCGGTCGCACGTCTTGGATGCCCGCGCCGGTCATATCCACCTCAAACGAACGCGGTTCCAGATGTGCGGGCGTCCGTCCAAACCCGGACGTGGCTGTGTCAGCGACAAGAAAGAAGAGAATCGCGGCGCAAGACTTCAAGGCAAACATGACCTGTTTCGTCCGGCACTGATGAGATGCGAATATGATTACGCGAAACATAGTTGATCTCAAAAGAGTCCACCATGTGAGAGGCGAACGGGAGTGTAGCAAAGACCTTGATAATTACCCATGACGTGCTCCGGTCAAATCAAAAACTATACCTGTTACTGTTTAGCCGAACTTTAACGGAGGGGCGGGTCAAGTCCGTTTTTGAATCTTGCGCCCTTCCTCTCCTAACAATAAGTGGACATCCCCGGGATTTATTTCTCTATAGATTTTGATCTCTGCCGGATGAATTGCAGCCCGGCTGTTGTCCGCTGCCACACAAAAGTTGCCGCGACGCTAATGTTCGGACTATGATGCCGCGCAATCAAGGCGAATCCCCGTCGAATTTTCCATGTGAAATATTTGCGACCCGAATCACACAATAAATGCAGAAGGAGAAAACTATGACCGACAATGAAGAACATACACTCGATGTCAATTTAGAAGTCCTAGAGGAACCGCTGGACTATTATTTCCCGCGTCAGCCTAACGTGGTCTCGCATAGAGGACATCAGGCTAAAATCATTGTGACCATCCATGACGTTCCCGATCCCGAAGGCACAAAAACCATCACGTTGAATGCCACAGTGCTCGTCTTTGACAAAGAGAGGGCAGGGAATAACGGGCATGTATGCAGCGCCGCGCGAATTTGGGGAACAGCTGAGAAAGTGACTGTTGCGTTTCCATGGCCGGGCTGGCCGCGCCCCTACGTGAAAGAGATCATTGTGTCCAGAGGTAACGATGACGATCACTTGGGCGAAGGCCCTTATTATCAGGGATTGGTTAACGTCACGACCAGCAACGAAGCCTTCAACGCGGAAAGAACGACTGAAGGTGACAGCGCAGGGAACGATGAAGAGGCTGCCGCAACAGGCCGCGCCGCTCTTGATGACGACGGGCTGCACATCATCGAATTCATGTCTATGTAGTGTCCGTCACGCAACCTCAAGTCGCCGCATACCACAAGCGGAGATTGGTTCTCCAACAGCCCACACCATCACACCGCTGCCACATGACGACGGCGCGAGGTTGCGCGATACCACAAGATTCACAGACGACGGCTCGAACCGGCGAAGCGTTTTCATTAAAGGACACTTCACCGTGTCAATGTCGTCCCGTCCGAGCGGCGCGGGCTTGAACAGTCGTCCCTCGCCTCATTTCAACGATCACTTCCGCCCTGTCATACCTGAGCGTCGCCAATTAGCCTCAGAGGTCAAGCCATGGAACATTTAAATGAGAAAGACTATAAACTTTATCTGGTAACCCGCGACCCTCTCGACCCCAGCTACGAAGAACCATCCACTCCGAGCGAGGCTGCACACTACATAGTCCAGTTCGTCAAGCCCTTAACATTTGAAGAACAAAACCGCCTGCGTGCGACCTACGGACTGAGCCTGACTGACTACGTGCCCAACTTCGCCTTTCTGGAATGGCTGGAGCCGCAGGCGTGGGAGGCGCTGACCAACGATAACCTCTACCGCGCAAGTATGCGCTACGAAGAACGCGACAAAATCTCGCCTTACATTGAAGCCTCGCCGGATGTCAGAACGCCACTCATGCGCGCCGTCCTCTTCCCCAACTTCTCTGACGAAGAGTACCAAAACGTTGTTGAATCTATTAAGGGGTTGAGCGCCCGAAGTGTGAGCGCGAACGCGCATGAGGGCAGCGACTACGAAACCGGTGACGTACGAACTAAAAAGCCGCGCTCAAAAACAGTTCCCCGGGTGCAGGGGTCTGCCGGTCATGAAGCGGACGCCGATAAAATTAAAATCCTTGACGACCGCGCCTTGGGCGGCGACGTACAGGTTGTGTTTGCGCCCATGTCCAGAGAGTTATTGCTGGAACTCGCTCGATTAAAAGAGGTGCGCTGGATCGAGGAAGTGCCGGAGGTGAATTTAGACGCGGCAGTGCTTACAGAAGGCACTCCCGCCGGATTGATTCAGTCAGGCACGGTCGGCTCTACGCCTCTCTGGAACAGGGGAATACAGGGCCAAGGGGAAGTAATCGGCGTGACCGACACGACAGTGAACTTAAATCATTGCATGTTCCGCGACCCCAGCGGCGCTCCCATCGGCCCGGCACACCGGAAGGTGGTGGGAAACCGCCAGACTTCTGCTTTGAGTGTGCCCCACGGGCATCGGGTCGCGGCGCTCGCCGCAGGGTTCGACTCCAACGGGTCTTCTATAAATAACAACAAGGGGATGGCTTTTATGGCTAAGCTTTCCCTCGACGGGAAGGAGCACATGGAGTTGCCCAGCCATAGCTTTTTCTCGATCCTGACGAGCCAAGCCAATGATATGGCCTTCGTCCACTCTAATAGCTGGCATCAGGGGAGTGTTTATGATGAGTTGGCGGTCGAAGTAGATAGGTTCGTCTGGAATAATGAAGAGCATCTCGTCTGCGGCTCTTCAGGGAACTGGAACGAGCACATGGGACCGCCGGGCATTGCTAAAAATGCTCTATGTGTGTCCGCGAGCAAAAATTCTAACCATATGTTGGACGTTGGTGACGGCGTCACAGGGCCTCCCACCGGGGGCGACTTGCGGCTCAAGCCCGAAATCTGTGCCCCCGGATGCAATCTCTTCACCGCCCATAGAGACCATTGTGGAACCACGCACCTCAACTGCGCTTCGAGTTGGGCGACGCCAATTATCGCGGGCGCGGCGGCACTGGTGCGCCAGTACTATTTGGAAGGATGGTATCTGACAGGCACGAAAAGGCCGGACGACAGTCTTCGCCCCTCCGGCGCGCTCGTCAAAGCGACGCTGCTCAACTCGACGGTTGATATGAACCCCGACGGCTACCCTAGCAACGAAGAAGGGTGGGGGCTGGTGCGGCTGACCAACACGCTCTTTTTCGCCGATGAGAGCGCCCCGAAACTTTTCGTCCGTGACATCCGCAACACTAACGGATTGCATACGGGCGAGTCTCACGCCTTCAACGTCGCCGTCAAAGACGACAGCATAGCGCTTAAAATCACGCTCGTCTGGAGCGATGCTCCCGCCCTTCCCCTCGCCCGCATCAAGCTGGTCAATAATCTCGACCTGATTGTGACTGCGCCGGATGGCAAGAAATTTTTCGGCAATAACTTGGACGACGCCGGTATTTCAACAGAGGACGTGAAAACCGATACCCTCAACAACGTCGAAATGGTGATTCGGAACGAGAATTTGCAAGGCGTCTGGACTATCGAAGTCTCCTGCGCCGCCGCGAATGGCGACACGAAGACTCAGGGCTACGCGCTGGTGGTCACGGCGGCACTCGTCTGAGTTCCTCACCAGTGCAACGTCGCAAATGAGAGCACGCATTAAGGGCTGGCCTTATGCGGCGGTAGTTAAAAAGCGGTCGCCGTAAAAAGTTAACGAAGAAAAGTAACCACAAAGCAAGCATCGGGCGATTTTTTAAGTCGTGGCCGGATTTGCAGCAACAGTTGGTGTGGGAGACTCTAGAGCGGGTTGGAAGGGATGTTTAGCAGGCGCGCGGATGGTTTACGAAACCAAAAGAGATGCGCCGGTGATTCAGTTGAATCACCGGCGCATCGTTCGGCTCGTCGGTCTCGAAAGAAGCAGTGTCAGGAGACAGTAAAACTGACCGTCTTTTGATCCTTTTGCTCACCAGCTTCATTCATCATTAAAACTTCCATCTTATATTTGCCCTTCGGCCATCCATTCTCGCCCGCCGAGAAGTTGAACTTCACCGTGCCGCTGCCGTTCATGTCAAGCGTCTTTTCTGCGCCCGGAACCGGCCCGCTCTGTAACCCTTCGACACTCTCGGCAACCACGCGCCCCTTCACCTTGAGGTTTTCCGAAGCATTAGAAATGACAGCGGCAGCGTAAACCGTATCACTGGGGACGAAACTATCGGCCTCCGCGCTGACGTTCGCATCTTTGCCGACTTTCAGGCTGCTGATATTGGCCGTCGAAGCGCTGAAGTTGCAAGCAAGAACGGTGGCTAACAGGAGTCCTAGTCCGAATATAAGATTCCATCTCTTCGTTGTCATTCTTGGTTATCTCCTACTCATCCTCTCATCCGGGGATGTGGTAACAAGGTTAGATACGGCGTCGCAATATTAACCAATCTTCGCCGTCAAAGCCAAACGAAAACGCAACGAGACGAAGCGGCGGCGGTAAAAGACGACTCCCTTCATGTTAGGCCGCACAAGTGCGGTCTTTCTCGGAAAACACTACTATTGTCAGCCCACTTCAGCATTTGCACATAGCCCTTACATTGAGATTGCGACTTTTGCGATGATGAAGCTCAAAATTCTGTAAAGATTTCGGTATGGTTTCAAGTGAACAAACTGTTGATAGTGGAGGGCATCAGCAAACGCTTCAAGGACAGGCGAGTGCTGGAAGAGATAAGTTTTTCGGTGCGCGTCGGCGAAGTGTTGGGGCTGATGGGTCCCAACGGCGCTGGCAAAACAATGGCGACTATCTCACCGTGCGCTTCAACGGCAAAGAGAACAACGTTGTGCTCTGGACTTTTAACCAAGGCAAGCGCAGCTTCGTGAAGAAAGGCTCGGAGGATGTTCCGCTCGCCATGAATCAATGGCAGACTCTTCAAATATCGGTTCGCGGGACGAATCTACAAGCTTTCCCGAATGGAAAACACCTGCTTGATTACACCCTAGCTGAACCCGTCTCAGGCAAAGTAGGACTATGGTCAAAAACTGATAGTGTGAGCTACTTCGATGATTTCACGGTGAATCCGACGGATCAGTAAGCTCGTTGAGCCAACATCGTAGCCGCACTTGAAATGCACGCGTCCGACATTTCCCCGCCCTGAAAATTCCTATTGCTTTCCCATAGGGAATGTGCCATCCTCTTGTTGGTTTCCCATAGGAGGATTATGAGCGACACATCTGATGTCTGGCGAGGCACTCTTGCGTTAATGGTGTTGAAGACCCTTGAAATGATGGGGACAATACACGGCTACGGAATTGCTCGCCGAATCGAGCAGACCAGCGACCACCTGTTAGCGATTAACTACGGGACACTGTATCCGGCGCTCTTGAAATTAGAGCAGGAGGGATTCATCGCCTCCGAGTGGGGACTGTCGGACAACAACCGCAAGGCTAAGTATTACAAACTCACACGGGCTGGCCGAAAGAAACTCGAAAAAGAGACGCGGGAATGGGAGCAAACAACTGCAATCCTCGCCCGCTTCCTATCTTCTGAGGAGAAGCTTTCATGATCGTCAGACGACTCCGCGCAGGGTTCGTGCGCCTCGGCGGGATATTTAATAAGGAACGGCGGGATCGGGAGTTAGCCGAAGAATTGGAAGTCCATCTCCAAATGCAGATGGAAGACAATCTGCGGTCGGGGATGACTCCCGAAGATGCGCGCCGCGCCGCGCTCATAAAGCTCGGCGGCGTTGAAGTGACCAAAGAAAAATACCGGGATCGGCGAGGCGTCCCAGCACTTGAGAACCTGATACGGGATATTCGTTATGCCCTCCGTATGCAGCGGCGCAGTCCCGGTTTTACGGTAGTGGCCGTGCTCACGCTGGCGCTCGGCATCGGGGCGAACACAGCCATCTTCAGTCTGGTCAGCGCAGTGCTGCTCAGACCGCTGAATTACCGAGAGCCTGATCGCTTGGTGATGGTTTGGGAAGACGAATCCGGCGATGCGCGCGGGACTCCCGCATCAGGCAATTACGCCGACTGGAAAGCGCAGAATCAAGTTTTCGCGGACATGGCGGCGCTCGAACTGCGAAGCTACAACCTTACGGGCGACGGCGAGCCGGAAAAAGTTAACGCTTTCGGCGTGACGGCGAATTTCTTCTCGCTGCTCGGCGGGAGTCCGGCGCTGGGGCGCACATTTACGGAGGAGGAAGACCGACCCGGCGCGAACAAGGTGGCGGTCATCAGCCACGCGCTCTGGCAGAGCCGGTTCGGCAGCGAGCGCAACATCGTCGGCAGAGACATACTGCTCAACGGTGAGAAATGCACGGTCGTCGGCGTGATGCCGCCGGACTTTCAGTTTGAATTGCAGAGCCTAGGGTTGTGGGTTCCGATTGCATTCACGCCCGAACAACTCAGCAATCGTAGCTGGCACGGTCTCGAAGTCGTCGCGCGCCTCAAATCCGGCATCACCACGGCGCAGGCGAACGCCGACATTCAGGCAATCACGCAACGCATCGCCGCCGCTTACCCTGACGATGCGGAAGGTTTGAGCGCAGCTGTTGTGCCGCTGCACGAACAGCTGACCGGCGATGTGCGCCGCCCGCTGACGCTACTGCTCGTGGCAGTCGGGTTCGTGCTGCTGATCGCGTGCGCGAACGTCGCCGGGGTGATGTTGTCGCGCGCAGCGGCGCGGCGGCCGGGTGTGCGCGGGGCCCGCGGGGGTGGGGGCGCCCCCCGCTGGCGCATTGTGCGGCAACTGCTGACGGAGAGCGTGCTGCTCGGCGGTTTGGGCGGCGGCTTGGGTTTGCTGCTGGCGGTGTGGTCGTTCGGTTTTCTACAACAACTCGTCCCGGCGGAGATACACGCGTCAACCACTTTGAAACTCGACCTGCCTGTGCTCGGCTTCACGCTGGCGCTCTCTGTGCTCGCCGGAGTGATCTTTGGGCTGGCTCCGGCGCTTCAGGCTGCTAAGCCCGATCTCAACGATGCGCTCAAGCAGGGCAACAACCGCGCGGGCTACGGCGCTACGCAGAGGCGACTGCGCGGCGCGTTCGTCGTCGCAGAGGTCGCGCTTGCGCTCGTGCTGCTCGTCGGGGCGGGATTGCTGATTCAGACGTTGTTCAAGTTGCGTGGTCAATACGCAGAACTGCACACTGAAAGCGTGTTGACCGTACGGACACAGTTGGTCGGTGCAAAATATCGCGAGCACGGGCAGCGCGTGGCTTTCTATGATCAAGTGTTGGCGCGTGTCGAGCATCTGCCCGGAGTAGTCGCCGTGGGCTATACGAGCGCCGTGCCACTCACATGGATGGGCGCAAACGGTCTCACGCTCGAAGGTCGGCAGGCCGAGCCGAACGTTCACTGGAACGCGATTCACCGCCAAGTCAGTTCCGATTATTTTCAAGCGATGGGCATCGCGCTGCGGCAAGGACGAGCTTTCAACGAAGGAGACAACGAGCGGGCAATGCCGGTCGCCGTCATCAACGAGACGATGGCGCGGCAGTACTGGTCAGGTGAGAGTCCGATTGGCAAGCGGTTTAAGGTCAATGATCTGGATTTGTCGAATCCGTGGCTGACGATTGTCGGCATCGTCGCCGATGTCCGGCAGATGGGCGCTGACGCGCCGGTTAAAGCAGAGATGTACGTGCCGTACCGGCAGGCTGCAACGTATTCTGCCTTCGCCCCGCGCGATCTGGCCGTTCGCACATCGGGCGAGCCGTTGAGCCTCGTGCCCGCCGTGCGGCAGGCCATCCGAGAGGTTGATCCTTACCAGCCGCTCGCCAATATTCGCACGATGGATGAAGTGCTGAGTAGAGTCACGGCTGAACGTCGGTTGGGCATGATTCTGCTGACGGCCTTTGCCGCGCTGGCGCTGCTGTTGGCGGCGTTGGGCATCTACGGCGTGCTCTCCTACTTCGTCGTGCAGCACACATCTGAGATCGGCGTCCGCATGGCTCTCGGTGCGCAGCCCGGCGATGTGCTGTGGCTGGTCATCGGCAAAGGCATGAGGCTGGCGCTGATGGGCGTCGGCGTCGGACTGTTGGGCGCATTCGCGCTGACGCGCTTGATGAAGAATTTGCTGTTTGAAGTTCAAGCGACCGATCCGCTGACGTTCGGCCTGATTGCGCTGCTGCTGACGCTGGTCGCCCTCTTGGCATGTTACATTCCTGCGCGGCGCGCGACGCGCGTAGACCCGTTGATTGCACTGAGGTATGAGTAGATAGCAGCAGTCATTTTCCCCTTACTAAACGGAAGGGTCGCGTTAGGAACTCACCTCAAAGTCGACCATTTGTTGGACAAGCTTTTTTGAGTGGGAATCCTTGACGCTCACGCGCAGGGTGTAAATGCCCGGTGGCAGCGTCGCTTTGAATTGGCCTCCTGCTTCGATGCCTTTGCTATCGTTTCTCATGATGCGGGAAGAGAGGGGTTGCCAGTCGCCTGCGTAAACCAGCGCGTCGCCTTGGCTAATCTCCACCTTCAACAGCCCGTCAACCGGCGTGATGTTATAGACGACGAACCGGTAAAAGACGATATCGCCGTTTTTGAAGGCGATCTGCCCCGTCATCAGTTTTGGCTGTGTGCCTCGTTTTTCGCCTGCGGCGAGAGTCCCGGCGGGCGCATCTTTCTGCCGTCCCTGACCGAAGAAGAGTCCGCTCAGGGCGAGTTTCCTGTTGCCCAGATCGGGCACTTCAAGCCAAGAGGTTGCTGTGCCCATCGAGCCGCTACTTTCCTCGCGCACGCCCACGCGCACTTGATAAAGCCCTGCCTTGAGGTTTAGGCGTTTGTCGTAGCGGAAACCGTTGCGGCGCGCTGCCGCCAGTTGCGCAGGCGTAAAGACCGCTTTGATTTGTTCGCTGAAACTGTTCGCGATTTGCCCTCGACTGTCGAGCACGACCACCGCCAATTCACATTGAAGCAGGTGGTTCTGCTCGTGCGTTGGATACTGGAATGAGTCGCCGTCAATATGTATTTGCAGCGTGGCTTGTGCGTCGTCATCTGCGCGGGCGAGAAAGTTGGTCGTCGCAGTGACACCGATAGCGGTGGCTGGCAGCGGCGCGAGCATCGCTTGCAAGAGCGCTTGCTGGGGCGTCGCGGCTACTTCCGTCTTTTGCTCCACGGCGGGCTGGTAGCCGTTTTGCACGCGGACGCTATACTCCGGGTGATTCCTGATCTGCACTTTGATTTTGCGAAACTTCTTCTTGTCTTTGTCATCCTGCGGGTAGTAAGCCAGCGAGTAATAGGCGCGATTCTCTTCGAGCATGTCGTTCAGCAAATTGTGCAGGTCGTTGCGATTCAGGTAAGCGCGCCCGCCTGTCTCATCGGCGAGGACACTCAAGATATCTTTCTGATCGCTCTCGGAACGATTCATGTAGTCAATAAAATCAATCGAATCCATCGGGAGTGAGGTCGAGGCTTGCGACTCCACGGGCGCGCTCAATCCCTTGGAGTTAAATGTATAGATGACCACGCCCGCGCGCACGGCGCGACTCGTCGCCGCCGTCGAGTCCTGCCGCTCTGCGCCGCCGCCACTGTCCGCCAGCGTGAACCCGTCGGAAATGTAAGCGATAATCCGCTGCCCCTTCATGCTGGCGAGGCGCTCGCTGACGGCTTTGAGCGTCAACAAAGTGGCGCGGCGAAAGTTAATTTCTTCACCGAGAATCTGCTGCGCTCGTGCGCGTGCGTATGAAGCCGCTGACTCCGGGCTGGCGATCATATAGCCCTCCCCTACGAGTACCTGAATGGCGACATTGAGAGCCTTCGAGTCGTCACTTAAAACCTTCGCCGCCAGATAAGGCGAAAAGAGACTCGGGGTCGGTTGGAACGGTGAGATTTTGTCAATCGCATACTTCAGCCGTGCCCGGTCACGCATAAACTGTTGCAAGATGCCGAGCGAGCCGGTTGGCACGATGATGGCTACCAGATCATTATCCGTCAGTTGCTCGTCCACAAATTGTCGCAACTGCTGCTTCGCGCGCGCAAGGCTGACGGGAGAAAGATGCAGTGTGTCCACGAAGAGCACGACCGTTCGCGCTGGCAAGGCACGAGGCGATATGGGCGCAACGGGCGCAGCGGGGGCGACGGAGGGCGCGGCATTGGCGGTAGTTGCGTTAGCGTGTCGGCTCTGAATTTTTTCCAGCGAGAAGAATTTAATTTCCTGCGGCGTGCCGTTCTCGGAGACTGCGAAATCCTCTTGCTTGAGATTGTCTATGATGTGTCCCTTGCGATCTGTGACAACCGCATGCAACTGCACTAGCGCAGTATCAACATTGATTACCTCATCTTGATCCTGTTGGGCAGGCTGCTGCTGTTGCGCGCGTACCGTCCCCGCTTGCACGATGAGCGTTAGACTTAGCAAGGTTACAATAATAAGTTTGCTCGACGAGCTTGCTCTCATGACCACCTCCAAGAGTATGTGCTTGCGGCCTGCGCCTTGAAATAATCACAGATTATCTATCCTTGCCTCCTCTTCTTTCAACATGGATTGAGCTGTCAGGTGAGAAGTTCGCTGACATCCGATGTAGGAGACGCACGAATACATTCTGAGCGCGCTTGACAGTTTATAGACAACAGATATATTTAACCTTTCGGTTATATAATCGAAAGGTTCATCAAGTATATGTCGCCTGATCATCTAAGCAAGACCTTCGCGGCGCTCGCCGATCCCACACGACGTGCCATCCTTGCCCGCCTCGCCTTGGGCGAAACTTCGGTCACGGAACTGGCCGCGCCATTCGAGATGAGCATGCCCGCTATCTCGAAGCATCTCAAGGTGCTGGAGCGCGCCGGACTGATTGCGCGCGGTCGCGAGGCACAGTGGCGTCCCTGCCGGATCGAGGCGGGGCCGCTCAAAGAGGTCGCCGGCTGGCTGGAGGACTATCGCGGTTTCTGGGAGCAGAGCTTTGATCGGTTGGAAGATTATCTAAGCGAGTTGAAAAAGAAGGAGAAGAAGCATAGCCGAAAGCAACGCAAGGACTAACGCCGAGGAGCGAGACCTCGTTATCACTCGCATCTTTGATGCCCCGCGCGACCTCGTTTTCAAGGCGTGGACAGACCCCGAGCACATGAAGCGTTGGTTGGGGGCCGAAAGGCTTTACGACGCCTTACTGCACGATTGATCTCCGCATTGGGGGAACTATACATTTCTGCATGCGGTCGCCCGATGGGCGCGATTTCTGGTGTGCGGGCGTCTATCGCGAAATCGCCCCTCCAGAGCAGATCGTGTGCACCAGGTATACGGAACTCTCCGACCCGCAGTCCGAGCCTGACGATGCCATCGCCACGAAGGCGCGCGAACTGACGGCGAATGCCAAGACCGAACTCGAAAAGATTCAAGCCATCGGAAGATACGTTCAAAATATCCAGTACATCTCGATACAAATCGGCATCGGCGGCTATCGCCCGCACGCGGCGACCGAAGTGTTCGCCAAAAACTACGGCGACTGCAAAGACAAGGCGAACCTCATGCGCGCGATGCTGCGCGCCGTCAAGGTTCAAGCCTTCCCCGTGCTCATCTTCTCCGGCGACCGGACATAAGTGCGCGAAGAGTGGGCGTCGCCCGGACAGTTCAATCATTGCATCATCGCTATCCGCGTCGGCGACGAGACGCAAGCTCCAAGCATCGTCAAACATCCCACGCTCGGACGCCTGCTCATCTTCGACGCGACGGACGAGAACACGCCGGTCGGCGATTTGCCCGACCACGAACAGGGCAGCTTCGCGCTCGTCGCAGCGGGCGATGCGGGCGCGCTCATGCGGATGCCTGTCACACCGCCCGAAGCGAGTCGCTCGGAGCGTCAGACGGAAGTCAGTCTCGCCGCAGACGGTTCGATTACGGCGACGATGCACGAGCAGCGCGTCGGTCAATCGGCGGTCTGGTTTCGCGGCGCGCTGAAAGGTCTCTCACGCTCTGACTTCAATCAGATTGTCGAACGCTGGGTGACGCGCACCGCGACCGGCGCGAAGATTTCCAAGCTTGAGCCGTCCGACCAGCATGCGCAGGGGCGCTTTAATATAGATGTTGAATTTACAGCCGACCGTTACGGGCAGTCATTACAGAATCGCTTGCTCGTCTTCAAACCAGCGGTCGTCGCACGCGGCGGCACACTCTATCTCTCAGAACCGACGCGCAAGCATCCGGTCGTCCTCGAAGCGCAAGCCTACATGGAGACGGTGCGCTTCAAACTGCCCGCCGGATTCGACGTGGACGAGATACCTGAAGGCGCGAAACTCGAATCGCCCTTCGGCACTTACAGCGCGATTTACGAAATGAAAGACGGTCAACTCGTCTTCACTCGCAACTTCACGCAACGCGCCGCCACCATCCCCGCCGTACAGTACGGCGCTATCCGCGACTTCTACGGGCGCATCCACGCCACCGAAGAAGCGCCCGTCGTACTGGCGAAGAAATAATATTCAAACAGGCGGGCTTCAGCTATCAGGGCATGAATGTACAAACATTACATTCATGCCCTTTAATCCACGGACACCCGTCTAAACTCTCTCATCAACACGGTGGAGCGGTTTATCAGCGGTGGAGCGCGACTAACGCGAGTGAACAGCAATAATTACTATTGACTTCTTGGACGAGTGAATGCACCATAGGCATGATTTGTAACATGGTGCATGATTGTCAATGAGCGCGAAGAAACAAATACAACGACAAGAAGCCCTGCGACAGAAACTCAACACACGAGGGGCGCAGCTTACGACTCAGCGCGCCGCCGTCCATGAGTATCTGAGCGGGGTGGAGCATCATCCAACGGCTGAAGAAGTCTTTCTCGCAGTCAAGTCGAAACTCCCGCGCATTAGTTTGGCGACCGTTTACAAGAATCTAGAGGCACTGGTGAAATGCGGCGCGGTGTCAAAGCTGAGTTACGGAGATGCTTCAGCCCGCTATGACATTCGCACAGACCACCACTACCACACGCGCTGTCTGGAGTGTGGAAAAATTTGGGATTTGGATGCTCAGGAAGGCTCCAAATTGCTGGAATACATCAAGCCGCAGAAGGGATTTGAGGTGAAGGATTATCGTTTGGAACTCTTGGGCTACTGCCGGGAGTGCCGCCGGTAAATTTTTTTTGGCATCAAGACAATAATAATTATTGTTCTCGATTAGATACTGAAAGGAGAAAATATTGAATGAGCGATCAAGGTGACAAAGAGAAGCCTGACGGGGCGAGCAGTGAGCAACCCAGCCTGACCAACCGGCAAGGTCATCCGATTTCTGACAACCAGAATACGCGCACCGTTGGCGAGCGCGGGCCGACGGTGCTTGAGAACTACCAGTTCCTCGAAAAGATTACGCACTTCGACCGCGAGCGCATCCCTGAGCGCGTCGTTCACGCGCGCGGCGCGGGCGCGCACGGCTACTTCGAGGCTTATGGCACAATCGGCGACGAGCCGTCGAGCAAATACACGCGCGCCAAGCTGTTTCAGGAGAAGGGCAAGCGTACGCCCGTCTTCGTCCGCTTTTCGACCGTCATTCACGGCGGGCACTCGCCCGAAAACCTGCGCGACCCGCGCGGCTTCGCCACCAAGTTCTACACCGAAGACGGCAACTGGGATTTGGTCGGCAACAATCTGAAAGTCTTTTTCATCCGTGATCCCGTCAAGTTTCCAGATGTTGTCCATGCGTTCAAGCCAGACCCGGTGACGAACCGTCAGGACGCTAATCGTATTTTCGATTTCATCAGCCTCACGCCAGAATCAATGCACATGATCTCTTGGCTCTTTAGCCCGCGCGGTATTCCTGCGAATTACCGCGAGCAGGAAGGCGCAGGCGTCAACACTTATAAGATGTACAACACGGAAGGCGTGAGCGTGCTCGTCAAGTATCATTGGATTCCGAAGCAGGGCGTCCGGTCGCTGACGCAGGCTGAGGCCGATGCTATCACTAACTTTAATCACGCGACGCAGGATTTATTCGACGCCATCGAGCGTGGCGATTATCCCGAATGGGAACTGCGCGTGCAGATTATGTCCGATGACGAACACACGGAACTCGATTTTGATCCGCTCGACGATACGAAAATCTGGCCGGAGGAGCAGTTCCCGATGTTAGCGGTCGGGCGCATGGTGCTTGACCGCAACCCGACGAATTATTTCGCGGAGGTCGAACAGGCGGCTTTCGGAACCGGCGTGCTGGTGGACGGACTCGACTTCTCCGACGACAAGATGTTGCAAGGCCGGACGTTCTCATACTCCGACACACAGCGTCACCGCGTCGGGGCCAACTATCTGCAACTGCCCATTAACCGTCCGAAGAAGCACGTTGCGACGAACCAGCGCGACGGGCAAATGACCTACCATGTGGATGGTGTGGAAGCGGGCGAGAATCCGCACATCAACTATGAACCGAGTAGCCGTGGAGGCTTGAGGGAAGCGCCGAAAGAGGGCAAGGATCACACGCCTTACGTTCAAGGGGCGGTCGTCCGCCAGAAGATCAGCCGGACGAACGATTATAAACAGGCGGGCGAGCGTTATCGAACGATGGATGATTGGGAGCGCGATGATCTCGTCAACAATCTGGTGACTCAACTCAAGCAGTGCAACGAAGACATTCAGGAGCGCATGATTGGACACCTGTCGCAATGCGATCAGGAGTACGGCAGGCGTGTCGCTGAAAGTCTGGGGCGCAACGTCGGAGAACTTGCGGCAGATAGTGCTATCTCGCGTTAATGGGTTAGCAGCATTGCTTTTAGGCACTACCCAAACATATTCCGACTAAAAATGGGCGCTCGTTGTGAGCGCCCATTTCGTTTAGCAAGAGACAGAATTGCAGACCCTGAGAGATTGCCTACTTCAACGCCACGGCCTTGGACGCCGTTCCTCCCGCGCTGCTCCTCACAATGATGTTCTGCGGGTTCGTTGACAATGTAAATTGCCCGCTGTACTTGCCGCCGCCATTGTTCTGTAACGTGCCGATCAGCGTATCAGTGGCCGCCACATAACATTTCAGCACCGCCCCCGAATTGCTGCTGGTGGCTTGAATTCGCAACTCCCGGTTAGCGCTCTTGTACTCGGCAGCTTGAATCGCCACTGTGTCAGCGGCAACTGGTTGCGTCACCGTCAGCGTGGCGGTTCGCGTGATGCCGCCGAAGGAGGCAGAGATTGTAACAGGCGTTGAGGCGGTTACTGCTTTGGATGTTATCGTGAAGGTCGCGCTCGTCGCGCCCGCCGGAATCGTGACGCTCGCAGGGACGAGCGCGGCGGTCGTGTTGCTGCTTGATAGCGAGACGGGCACGCCGCCGCTCGGCGCTGGTGCGGTCAGCGTTACTGCCCCGGTCGTGGTGTTTCCGCCGACGACGCTTGAGGGGCTTGCTGTCACGGACGACAGTGTGGCCGCCGCCGGAGCAGTTCGGGGCGTGAAGTTTTGCACCGCAGACCACGCGCCGACGACCCCCGCCGAGTTAACTCCACGCACGCGCCACCAGTGGCGCACTGCCGCCAGACCGCTGGTCGTAAATTGCGACGCCGCCACGCTCTGTTCCATAACAAGCGGCGTCGTGAAGTTGCTTGAATCGTCTATCTGCAATATGTACGACACCGCGTTCGCAGCGTCACTCCAGTCGAGAGCGATTGGCTGGGCTGGATTGGAATTGTTCCCCGGACTGAGCAGGCTCGGTGCGCCCGGCACAGGCGGCGGGGGCGGCGAATCGGGAGTCACCGTCAATGTGGCTGATTTGGTTACGCCGCCACCGGAGACGGAGATCGTGACGAGCGTCTGCGTGGCGACGGGGGTCGTGGATATACTGAAGCCGCCGGTCGTCGACCCGGCTGGAATAAAAACGCCGTTGTCAATTCTGACGATGGACGGGTGGCTCGTCGTGATTTGAAGTATTTGGTCGGTGGACGCCGGGGCAGTCATCCTGACGGTTGCGAAGGAGCCGCCGCTCGTTCCAACCGTCGAGGTCGGATTGAGCGTCAGCGATGCAGGCGTCTGCTGCGGCGTCAACTTGACCTGCGACTGTGTGCTGACCCCGTTCCAGTTAGCCGTGACCGTAGCGATAGTGTTGGTGGCGACGGCGTTCGTCTGGACGGGGAATGAGACCGAGAACTCTCCCGGCGCGACTATTACCGACGCGGGAGGACTCACTGCCTGCGAGTTGCTCGAAAGGTTGACGACCGCTCCGCTCGGCGGGGCTTGACCGTTCAGCATCACGCTCCCCAAAACCTGCGCGCCACCGCTGATGCTACCCGGCGTCATTGAAAACGATTTCAGCGATGAGGGCAGCACGGTGAACTGGATGGCGGCGGAAACCGAGTTGATCGTCGCGGTGACCGTTACCGGCGTCGGTACGTCGACCTGTCCGGCCTGCATCTCGAAATGCGTCCAAGCGATATTACCGGGCATCTGGATTGTGGACGGCATAGGTGCTGCGTTCTGGTTGCTGCTGTTCATGGCAATAGCAGCGCCGTTCGCCGGAACCGTCGTCGTAAGCTGTACCTCTACAAACGTCGAGTCGCCGCTATACAGCGGGTCTCTAACGAGCGTCACCGAGACCGGCTTGGGAGGCGTCGAACTGACGATGAACGAGCCGGTCGCCGACCACGCAGTGACGGCTGCTGTGGTGGGCGAGGCGTTGCCCTGAACTGAGTGCACGCGCCAAAACTTCTTCCCCGGCGTGAGCGACAGCACGGTGCGAGTCGGGTCGTTGAGTTGCGGAACCAATTCCTCGATGTTCGTGAATGATGAGTCTCTAGCGATCTCCAAGTCGTACCCACTGGGCTGCGGGTTGGGAGAGTCCGTCCACTTGAGCGTGATTGGCAGCGTCAGCGTCGCGCCATTCGCGGGCGACAATGGTGTGGGCGGCGACGGCAAGGGATTGTTGAAGAAGACGGAGAAGGTGATGAGGTTCGACGGCTCGCTGGCGACACCGTTGGCGTCCACGGCATAGACGCGCGCCCAGTAGTTACCTTCATCCGCGATGGCGAATCCGTAGAAGGTGTCAGGGATGTTATCGGCCTGCCCCCGCGTGATGATAGGGAAACTCGGATCCTTCGAGTACTGCAAGACATACGAGACGGCGGACGGAACGGCGCTCCATTTGAAGTGGATGCCCTCCATCGGATGGAACGTTGAGTATGCATGGGTCGGCTCAAGGGTCGGCGCGGCTGGCGCGGCGGCAACGGAGCGGACACTTGTAGCGACGGTCAAAACAAGGGCGAATAGCAGCACGAGAGCCGGGCGGATCCCCATGATGTACCTCATAACGTATCTCCTAAGGTGATTTTGTTGAAATGTCTGCCAACTTATGTCGCAAGTCGTTTCATTTGAAAGGCTACGCGCGCGTGAGGTGCGAGCCGACCTTTCGCACCTCAGGCTCAGGATTAGTGAAATCTCAATCTCGCTACGCGTCACCATGACAGTGTATCTACGAAGCTGAAAAATACATCGAGCGTAAGTTTGGCTGTGCGATAGAAATATTAGATAGCGATGAAAGCCTTGCCAACGAGGCGTCGGGTTGGATGAGTTGTTGGACACGGGCTGCCTATTGGAAGCTACTTTAGAATTGATGCGAATGTATCGTTTAGAGTTTTTAAGGCATCTACGTTCGGCTGTGAGCATAAGACGGATTCTCTGTAACTTTCATAAGCATTTTGGATGAGATGCTCGGTTTTTGAGTCAACAGTATCTAAGTCCACAACTTTGGCTTTATTTAAATCGTTCGGCTCGAATTTGTTCAACCCACCGCCATACTCTCGCCGATTATAGTCCATGATTTCTTTTGAAACATCAGAAAGAAAATAAGCCATTAACAGGTCAACTTTTACTTCGG
>CAXTRQ010000048.1:0-2653 GCA_964246705.1 uncultured Pyrinomonadaceae bacterium | reverse complement strand
TAGATAAATGCTATGAAAACTGGTTAGGTTTCGCACACCAGCTTCGTTTCTGACGAAACGCAATCCACCACGATTGAAAACCGTGACGAGAATCGGGGCGGGCGGGCGATTTTCGAGCGCGTGCCAAGGGGTTCTATGCTTGGTTAGATATCTCTCGTTGACTTCCAATTTTTCGCCAAGCTCGATGTATTGTCTGACGGCTTTATCTGTTAAGTCCGAAGCATTGAAAAGAAAAACCCGGCTCCCTTTCGTGCACAAATTATCGAAATCAGTTTGGGTAAAAAAATTTGTCTTAGCGTGTACGGCTTTCGTCAGGCAGGGGAGCAAAAACTTATCTTTGATGTTAAATTCCGCCTGCTTCTTTCGATCAAAGGTGAAATAGTTATTATCGCCCGTCGCAGTACCTCTGACGACTTTGCCGTAGGCCGAGAGCGTCACTAGATTTTTGAACTTCGCCGCATTCTGTTTTTGATAATAAGCTCGCCACTTTACATTATGGTCAAGCTCAGCATACTGAATCCTTCTCCCGACGGTTTTATCATTAGGGTAAGCGGTAATCTGCTCAAAGATGTTCTGTAAGCTATCCGCCTTTTGCGCGTCAACGAACGTAATGGTTTCCGGTTTATTATCATCATTAGCAAGAAGAAGAATGCAGGATGTGGTCAGCGCATTACTAAAGACATTTTCTTTTGAGTTGAAGAGAATGACATATCTCAGGGCTTTGCTTTCAAGTAAATGCTTTTTGATAGTTGTTCCATAGTCAGCATTCAAAAATTCAAAAGGCACAAGGAAGGCCGCCCTGCCGTTGGCAGTTAGCTGGCTAACTGACTTCAGTAAGAACATCGTGTAGATGTTCGTGAACCCGCTTAAATTTATGCCCAAGCGGGACTGAAATTCTTTCAGACCAACTGCGCGATTTTTGTAATCCTGAAACTTAAAATAAGGCGGGTTGCAAATAATTCCGTCATATTTATGATGCCAGTCGTCAAACAAATAATCCTTGCACTTCAATTCAGCACCGGCATGACTGGAATGTGAAAGCAAAGATTTGGCTCCATCTAAAATAGTCTGGTCAATGTCATAACCTACAAATTTATAGCCATGCTCCGGCTTTAATTTATCAATAGTGCGAAAGAGCACGCCCAAGCCAGTCGCCGGGTCAAGGATGGTTCGACAGTCAGGATTGCCCGTAATCCATTTCGCCATAAATTCGGCGACCAAAACAGGAGTAAAGAACTGACCAAAATTCTTTCTGTGTCTCTCTGGAACCGACGACGTGTAAACATCTTCAGGCGCGTTCGTCAACAACGGTTCAGATATGGCGGCGAGCTTGAATATAGTTGCTTTATTTATCGTGTCCTCGTGAGTCACAAACGATCATCGCCTTTCCAAACTCTTATACATCTTGATAGCACAGGCATCATGAAGCATCATTTACGCCTTAGTATTCACAACTCGCTAGTTTGTGCACTTATCACATGGTTAAGGTGATTTCCGCACATTATAAGTGCAGTAATTGTTCCACGCTCACGCGCTCAATCAAAATCCTATATCAGTCCTGATAATTGAGCAGGCGAATGCTCGAAATCTCTCGGTGGGAGTGCTGCGGTCCGGGCGCTATGACGTTGAATTTCAACGATATTGATATGGTCTTGCTGCCGCTCGTTCATTGTTTCAATTTCTCGTGCTTGCATTTTGCGACGCCGCCATCGTAGCCTTGTGGGTAATAAAATCCAGTGCCGCCGCAATCTAGGCAAGATTTGGCCTGCTCAACACCTGTGGAGGAGTCGTTAATTTCAGTGTTGCGCGTTTCACTATCGGCCGGTTCTCCTTTCCCCCGTTCCCTTTTCCATAAACGTCGTCTGAGATGTTCTGCTAAAAACGCTGGTACGGACGTGATATTAGTCCGTGTAGCAGCGATCTTCAATTCGACGCTTAGCACCTCGGCTACTTCGTCCCACTTTGGACGCTCGGATGAAGAAGACGCTTTGCCCGTTAGTTCCCTTGTCGTTTCACGAAGTTTATCCACCATGCCCGCGTACGCGTCATCATCATCATTGCTCAAGTCTGGTATTAAAGTCTGAGACTGCCCATAAATTGCTGATTCCAAAACCGGTTGAGTCACACCACTCACCCCACTTTCGGCAGTGAGTGGTGTCACCACTTTGTGACTGGAGTGACTGGTGTCAGTGAGTGGTGTGAGTGGTGTGAGTGGTGTGACCTCCTCCGGTAGAAAAACAATGTACTCGCTTCCCTCTTGTTCGCCTGCGATGGAACGCACTTGAACAAGCCCGGTTGCCATCAAATGCCGGAGGTTTTTATACATGGTTCGCTCCGAGCCTATATGAGAGCCGCGCATGATCTCGTCCTTCTTAATTCGAGTCGAGCGGACAGGTACAATCGCGCCTCTGGTTTTCAGGTACAGGAAATCATAGAGCTGTTTGCTCTTGCCTTTAAATTGCCCGGACGATAAGGCATCACGTACGATGGAATTAGCGACCTTTGTAAAGTCGCGCATTGGCGCAGCATGTACAGGGGGTGCTGTGAGTGGCGTGACTGGAGTGGGTGGGGTGGGGTGAGTGGCTTCAGCGATTAAATCAGCGACAGGACTAGGCTCTTCAGGTCTGGGAGAGCGCTCCGGTAATTGAAAGCG
>CAXTRQ010000047.1:0-35372 GCA_964246705.1 uncultured Pyrinomonadaceae bacterium | reverse complement strand
CTTCTGCGACGACGCTGCCGATGTAGCCCGCCCCGCCCTTGAAAATAATATGAATGATACTTAAAAACTGACGCGACCGCCGGACGGACAAAAGCACCCGCGTGCACAGCACCGCGTTTGAATTGTCATAATTGTGTTAAGTGAAGTTAAAGATTCACCTGCGATTCGTCTTTGAAGGAGTTTTACTGCTGGCGCGCTTGGAACTCTCCGCCTCCGGCGTGGGATTACCGCTCTTCATTTTCTCTTGTGCATGCTTGTTAGAGGGTGCGCTGACTCCTCTCTTACCGCTGGACGAAGTTCCTTTTTTGGCTGGCATCATGATCTCCTTTAGGTTCGTAGCCATTGGCAGACGAAAGCCATGCTTGGTCACAGATGATAGCATCTCTCATAGCTTAAAGAACATTTTCCCGTTGGGGATGACTTTCCAACTTTCTCATATCGAAGCGAGTCGGCGAAACTTTCTCGTCGGCATCAACCTGCACAATTCCGATGTTTAATGATATAACAACCGCCGTCTTTTCAACTCTATTTCCTAACACTCAATCGGAATGTTTTCAAAACTGCGCACGCTTCTTTCTCTCACGCTCGTTGTCGCCGTCTCGCACGCCGCGACCTTTTCGCAGGCTGTCCCGAAGGGGACACGTCGGACGGTCAGCCTGCTTCTCGTCAACGGCAAAATCTTTACTGCCGATGAGCGCGGCACGCTGGCGCAGGCCGTCGCCGTTGACGGCGAACGCATCGTCGCCGTCGGCTCAAACGCCGCAGTGAGGGCGCGCTATGCGGGCGAGCGCACCATTGACCTGAAAGGCCGTCTCGTCACGCCCGGCTTCAACGACGCGCACATCCATTTCGCAAACGGCGGGCGCGCGATGCTGCTCGTTGATTTAAACGGCGCGCGCACTTTGGAAGAGGCGACGCAACGTATCGCGGCGCGAGCGCGCGAGTCGAAGCCGGGTGCTTGGATTCTCGGTCGCGGCTGGGATCATACGTTGTGGGGCGGGCAGTGGCCAACGCGTCAAGACCTTGATCGGGTCGCGCCCAACAATCCGGTCATCCTGCAACGCGTAGACGGGCACGTGAGTTGGACGAACACGCTCGCTCTACAGAAAGCGGGCATCACACGCGAGACCGCTGCGCCCGCAGGCGGCGAGATTCTGAAGGACGCACAAGGGGAGCCGACCGGCATCTTGAAAGAAACGGCTGGCAGTTTGGTCGGGCGCGTCGTTCCGGAGCCGACCATTGAAGAGATGCTGCAAGCGATTGAGCAGGCTCTCGCCGAAGCGCGCCGCTACGGGCTGACTTCGATTCAAGATAACTCCGGCTACGAGATGACGAAACTCTACCGGCGGCTCTTGCAGCAGGGGCGTCTCACTGTCCGCGTCGCCGAGTGGCAAAACTTTGACGATACGATTCAGGAATTGAATCGCCAGCGCAGAGAGTTCGACGCGTTCAAAGACGACCAGTTCCGTATCCGCCTGACAGCCCTCAAGGGTTACGTTGACGGGACGCTGGGGTCGCGCACCGCCGCCATGCTCGCGCCCTTCGCAGACGACCCGCACAACAGCGGCATCCCGCGCCGCACGCCCGAAGAGTTGACGCGCATGATCGTCGAGCGCGACGCCGCAGGTTTTCAGATTGCGTTGCACGCCATCGGCGACCGGGCGAATCGCATGGCTCTCGATGGATTCCAAGCGGCGCTGAGCAATCCGCATGATGTCGGCGTCGCCTTGCAAGTGCCTCGCTTCTTCAGCCGGAAAGAAGTCGCGGAGATGAAGCGTGAGATAGAAGAAGAGTACAAACACCGACGCCACCGGGTCGAGCACGCGCAGGTTGTCGCGCCGTCTGACTTCGCGCGCTTCCGCGACCTCGGCGTGATCGCTTCGATGCAGCCGTCGCACGCCATCTCGGATAAGCGTTGGGCGCAAGACCGTCTCGGCGAATATCGTGTGCAGGGCGCGTATGCTTGGCACATGATGAAGTCATTCGGAGTGCACGTCCCTTTCGGCACGGACTGGCCGGTTGAACCCATCAACCCTTACCTCGGACTCTACGCCGCCGTCACACGCCAGAGCACGGAGGGCGACCCCGCCGGGGGGTGGTGGCCGCAGGAGCGTCTCACCATCGCCGACGCGATTCGCTGCTACACAGCCGAATCTGCCTACGCCTCGTTTGAAGAGACACAGAAAGGGCAGATTGCCGAAGGGATGCTCGCCGACTTCGTTGTTCATTCGCGCGACCTGCTGACCATCGCGCCGCAGGAGATTTTGCAGACCGAAGCGGAGATAACTATCCTCGGCGGGCGCGTCGTCTACGAGCGCGCAGCCAAGAGCGGCACATCTTCGCATTGAATGTTTGAGGGAATGTTCGATTGAAACACGGAAGGAGGCCCACGGATGCCGACATGGGCAAAGGTTCTCATCATCAGCGGCGTAGTGTTGGCGTTGCTCGTCGTCGCGCTCGCGGGCTTCGGCGTTTATTTGTGGAAGCAGAACGGCCCGCAGCTTATCGAGAGCAGCAAGAAGGCGATGGTCGAAGGGCGTGAGTTCGGCAAAGAAACAGATAATCAGACATGCCTGAACGATGGTGTCGCTCGCCACAAGAAGGCTGAAGGCTTCGGCGCGCTCATCGCCGCAAATCTTTTTCTGGGCGGCTGTCTCGACACGCGCCGCCCGACGCCCGGTTTTTGCGACGGAGTTCCCACCCAAACCGAGTTCATCAAGAGCGCGCAATGGCAGTTGCAGCAGTGCACCCGCTACGGCCTCTCAAGCCAAAAACAATGCGGACAGCTTTTCGTCCAGATGCAGAATTATTGTCAGGCGCACACAGAACACCCGACGACGACGGAGACGAAATAGAAAGTCTGACCCGTCCTCTTCTCCGACAACTTTTGAAACTCCGCGCAGGTTATGAGCCATCATCCACATCTCCGCCGTCGCACATTTCTTTCATTCATCACGACGCTTTTTTGTCTTCTCCTAATCTCCGTCACTCCTGCCCATGCCGCATGGCGCACGGCGGGCAACGTCACTTCCGTCACGCGACAGGCGAACGGCGTCAGCGTCACGCTCTCTTCGGGCGCGCGCGCCGCCGTCACCTTCGACGATTTGGAAGTCGTGCGCGTTCGTCTCGCACCGACGGGAAAGTTCGAGGCCGATTGGTCATACGCCGTCGAACCGAAAGAAAGGAAAGTCACGCAGGCGCGGATTACGGAGACGCGCGACGCGGTGACGATTTCCTCCGCGAGCAGCACGAGCGTCCGCATCAGTCGCCGCCCGTTCCTCATCACCGTACTTGACGGGCAGGGGCGTATCATCGTCGAAGACGACCCGTTGCGACCCGCTTCGTTCGACACGGAGACGGGCGCGTTCGAGACTTCAAAGAAGCGCGCGGAGACGGAAACCTATTACGGCTTCGGTGAAAAAGCTTTCGCCGGAATCTCTCGCCACACGCAGCAGTTGGTGATGTGGAACACTGACACCTACGGTTACCCGACCGGACTCGACCCCATCTATCAGGCCATCGGATTTTTCATCGCGCTCCGCAACGACGGCGGCGAGGGGCGAGCCTATGGTCTCTTTCAGGACAACACCTATCGCGCCTCTTTCGATATGGGGAAGACCGCGCCTGAGCGTTACACGTTCGGCGCACAGGGCGGCGAGTTGAATTATTACGTCTTCACCGGAGGCCGCGAGCGCTCGCCGCGAAACGTCCTCCGCGACTATACGGATTTAACGGGGCGCACGCCTCTGCCGCCGCTGTGGGCGCTCGGCTATCAACAATCGCGCTGGTCTTACTACCCGGAAGCCCGGGTGCGCGAACTCGCGCGCCGCTTCCGCGACGAGCGGATTCCGGCGGACGTGCTCTACCTCGACATTGACTACATGGACGGCTTTCGCGTCTTCACTTGGGACAAGACGCGCTTTCCAGACCCTTCGCGCATGATTGCGGATTTGCGTAATGACGGCTTTCGCATCGTGACGATTGTTGACCCCGGCGTCAAGGTTGATGAGAAATATGCTGTCTATAAGGACGGCCAAGCGCAAGGTGTTTTTACCAAGACGGCTGACGGCAATGAGTTTCACGCGAGCGTCTGGCCGGGAGTCTGCGCCTTTCCAGACTTCACCAGCGCGCGTGCGCGCGAGTGGTTCGGCGCGCAGTACCGTGTGCTTTTAGATGTCGGCGTCGCAGGTTTTTGGAACGATATGAACGAACCGGCCACCTTCCTCAACGAAGAGACGCCGAAGCCCGACATCTATCATCATCCCGGCAAAACCTTCCCGCTCGACGTGCGCCACGAAGGCGACGGCCATGCGGGAAATCATGCGCGCTATCACAACGTCTACGGCATGCAGATGGCGCGCTCGACCTTCGAGGGCTTGCGGCGTCAGAGGCCGGACGCGCGCCCGCTCGTCATCACACGCGCGGGCTATGCGGGCGTGCAGCGTTATTCGGCAGTCTGGACGGGCGATAACGTCGCCACTTGGGAGCATCTCGCGCTGACGATTCCGATGCTCACAAATCTGGGAGTCTCCGGCGTCCCGCTGGTCGGCGCGGATGTCGGCGGCTTCTCGCGCTCGCCGAACGGTGAACTCTACGCGCGCTGGTTGCAGGCCGCCGCCCTCACCCCTTTCCTGCGGACACACACCGAATCAGGCTCGAAAGATCAAGACCCTTTCTCTTACGGCGAAGACTTTACGAAGATCAACCGCCGCTCGATAGAACTGCGCTATCAACTGCTGCCATATCTCTACACGCTCTTTTACGAACACACGCAGACGGGCGCGCCCGTCATGCGCCCCGTCTGGTTTGAATACCCGTCGGACGTGCGGACATACCTGATTGACGACCAGTATCTCGTCGGGCGCGAGCTACTCGTCGCCCCCGTCTTGCAGGAGGAACAACGCAAACGGCGCGTCTATTTTCCGAAAGGCGCTGCGTGGGTTGATTGGTGGACAGGCGAGCGGCATGAGGGCGGCACGGATGCCGAACTTGACGCGCCGCTTGAACGCCTCCTGCTTTTCGCGCGCGTCGGCGCTGTTCTGCCGAACATTCCGGTCGTTCAGCACACGGGCGAAATGGCGCGCAAACTCGTCAACCTGACACTCGTCGAGGGCGGGTCGAACGAGCGCGCCGTTATCTATCAAGACGAGGGCGAGGGCTACGGCTACCTGCGCGGTCAATTCAACATGGTCTCTATCAAACAGGCCGCAAACGAAATCGTCTTGACGCAAAACACTTCCGCGAACGACATGCCCGACTCAACCGCGTTCGCCCGCCGCGTCGCGACCATCGAAGTGCTCGGCATCAATCAACGCCCCCGCGAAGTGCGTGTCAACGACAGGCCAGCGAAAGACGTGTCTTTCGACCGCGAAACCAAGCGCCTGAAATTCGCTGTCGAGCCGGTCGCGACGAATCACATCGAGCTTGTGCGCTGAGCCTGAATATCGTCAGAGCATCAGATATAAGCCCGGAGGGGCGACGGTTTCGTAGCCCTCCCCAATAAGATAGATTTTGCTCACAAGAAAACAATTCTTGCAAAAGTTTGCCGAGACACGTATCCTGCGTGGCATGAAGCTGTTTCTTACCCGCATCTGGGGCTAACTCTCTAACCCCTTCCATCTCGCTCCCTTTCAATTTCCAATCTGGAAACTTGCTACCCGTCTAACTTCTTCCGGGGGGTTATAAATAATGTCGACTCTTGGTATCGAAGTCCGTAATCTTCAGAAATATTTTCGTAAACGTAAAGGCTTTTTGGGTTCACGCTCGACGCAGGTGTGGGCGCTCAAGGACGTGTGTTTCACGGTCGGTCTGGGCGAAACCTACGGGCTTCTGGGGCCGAACGGTTCGGGTAAATCGACGCTGATTCGCGTCCTCTCGACGCTGCTTGTGCCCGACGGCGGAGAGGTGCGCCTGCTCGGACACTTGCTGCCCGGCGAGGAACGCGAGGTGCGCCGCAAGATCGGTCGCGTCAGCGTTGATGCGGCCTTCTACAAAAAGCTTTCGGCGCGCGAGAACCTCCTCTATTCGGCTTCGCTCTACGGCATGAGCCAACGTTTTGCCGAGCGGCGCGCGATGGAGATTTTAGAGGAACTCGGACTCGAACAGGAAAAGTTCACCGACCCTCTGGAAGAGATGAGTCGCGGCATGCAACAGAAGATCGCCATCACGCGCGCGCTGCTCATCAATCCGCCGCTCCTGCTTCTCGACGAGCCGACCACCGGACTCGACCCGAAGAGCAAGCGAGACGTGCAGACCTTTCTCGAACGCTTGCGGAGCACGGAGGGCACGACCATCCTGCTCACTTCGCACGACATGGCGGAGACCGAGCGCCTCTGCTCGCGCATCGGTTTTCTGGCGAAGGGAAAGTTGATTGCCGAAGGGACGGCGGAAGAATTGAAACGGCAATCGGGTTCGGACTCTCTCGACGACGCGTTCATCGCGCTGGCGGGAGAGAAGTTGGAAGAGAGCGAGGGGGAACTTAAAAAGTCCGGCGCGAGCGTGACCGTCGCCGCCGAAGACGAGACGGTTGCCGAACCCGAAGTCGTCTTGGAGGAAAAGTAATGGAACAAGTATTAAGACAAACGTGGGCTTTCTTCTTCAGAGATTTGCATCTGACGCGCCGCTATATGTCTTGGGTCATCGTCTTCACGTTCTACGCGATTGTGAACTCGGCGACGATTGCGCTCATCGGCGTCGCGGCGGGCGACCGTCGCCTGACACTCGTGCTGGTGGTCGGCGTGCTGCTCTGGAATTTCCTCTCCGTGCTCTTCAGCGAGATTGCCAACTCGATCACGTATGAGCGTTGGGAAGGAACGCTTGAATATACCTTCATGGCTCCCGTCTCAAGGCTCGTCCATCTGGCGGGCGTCAGTCTCTTCACGATGTGTTATAGCATCGTGAGGACGGCGGTCATCGTCGTCGGGTTGATGCTCTTTATTGACCTCGATCTGTCGCACGCCAATCTGCCGGGCATCCTCGTCGTGCTGGTGGTGAGCAGTCTGGCCTTCGTCGGTCTCGGATTGATGGCGGCGGTCTTGCCGGTCTTCAGCCCGGAGCGCGGGGCGGAGGCGACGAACATCTTTCAGGGAATACTGCTGCTCGTCTCCGGCGTCTATTTCCCTATCGAAGTGCTGCCCCGTTGGCTCCAACCGCTGGCTGCCATCTCGCCCGCGACCTACGCGCTCTCGGCGAGCCGAAAACTAATCGGCCTCGGCGACGGCGTAGATTCGTCTGCGCCCGCACAGATGGTCGGCGCGCCGCTCTCGGCAGTCGTCCCCGAACTTTTCGTCCTGACGTTGATGGGAGTCTTGATGATTCCGCTCGGCCTCTTCGTCTTCGGTCGAGTCGAAGCGTGGGCTAAGCGCACGGGCAAGTTGAAGCGCACCGGATAAAACAAATTAACATGGATAGACAGGATGAAGAGCAAGGCGGAAGGATGAACGAAAGGCAAGCTCTGTTTCATTCATCCTTCCACATTCATCATTTCTTTTTATCCTGTCCATCCATGTTTAATTTCTTCTGCGCCTCAGTAGTTCAGTTCCGGAAAGACGGCGAGACTCAGTTGTACGATTTCTGGTTTTAGCAGACAGCTTTTTCGTCGCCGCTCACCTCGCAGGTATCCACGAATGTAGACACCTGCGAGAGCTTACTGTCGCCTGTCGTCTACACATCGAGCGAGAAACAACGAAGTTGGGGCGCAGTTTTTCAGGAAAAGCGGACTGTTCCGCACCGGTTGCCGGATGGCATAACGGTTGCAATCAAGATACTGTGAGCAAGTCACATCATAGTGAATGAGACCGCATCCTCACCCGTGCGGTCTCACTTCCCCTTTAACAGTCTAATCGAAAAAGCGATGCGCCAATGAAAAGAGTTGCGACGCAACTTTCGACTGTGCGAGTGAGCCGCAGTTTCATCCTTCAATAGTTTCATCTCTAAAAGAAGAGAGGCCGCCGGCCTTGAACGTATGTGCTCAAGACCGGCGGCCTCTCCTCTTTAATCAAGCAATGCGTCGGGGGCATGCTTGAAGGCTTGCGCTATGGAAGGAGCGAGTAGAGGAGACGATTGGGAGAGCCGGCTCCGATGCCGGTCAGAACATTCACCGTCGCCCCGTTGACAATCCCGTTCCGCACCGTTGTGGGCGACGAACCGGGATGAGCTTGAAGGTAGAGGGCAGCGACCCCGACGACATGCGGCGTTGCCATCGAAGTTCCGCTGATGGTGTTGGTCGCCGTGTTGCTCGTTGCCCACGCGGAAGTGAGGCTTTGACCGGGCGCGATGATGTCGACGCATGTTCCGAAGTTGGAGAAGGACGCGCGCGCGTCCGTGCTCGTCGTTGCGCCGACGGTGATGGCCGCCGCCGTGCGCGCCGGAGAGACGTTGCACGCGTTCTGGTTTTCGTTTCCTGCTGCGACTGCGAAAGTCACGCCGGAGTTGATGGCATTAGTGACGGCGTTATCGAGCGCCGTAGACGCGGCACCGCCCAGACTCATGTTCGCCACCGCCGGGTTGAGGTGGTTCTGCGCCACAAAGTTAACGCCCGCGATGACGCCCGAAGTGCTGCCCGAACCGTTGCAATCGAGCACGCGGACGGCGTGCAAACTGACGCTCTTGGCGACGCCGTAGGTCGAGCCGCCGATGGTTCCCGAAACGTGCGTGCCGTGGCCGTTGCAGTCCTGACCGTTGCTGCCGAAGGCATCGAAGACGGCGTCCGCGCGCCCGCCGAACTGCGTGTGGGTAGTGCGAATGCCGGTGTCAATAACGTAGGCATGAACGCCCGCGCCGGTGAAGTTGTAGTTGTAGGTTCCGTTCAAGGGAAGGTTGTGCTGGTCAATGCGGTCGAGACCCCACGTCGCGCCGGTCTGCGTCGTGTTCGCCTGCATGATGCTATCCTCTTCAATAAAGTCAACGCGCGAATCCTCGCTCAGAGCGAGCGCTGCCGCTTCAGACATCTCTGCGGCGAAGCCGTTCAAGGCGTGCTTATAGACCTTTTTAACTTTTGCGCCATAGATTGAGCCGAGAAAATCAGCCATCTCGGTGGCCTGCGAAAAGTCTCCAGTGGGGCCGGTCGCCCATTCGTTTAAAACAACGATGTATTTGCCGGGGATAGCCTTATCTTTTTTCAACAACTTGGCAATTTTCTTGTCCAGCTTATCAGTTTGAGCTTTACTACGGGTGGGTGTCATCGTCAGCGCAGAAACGCCGAGCGCAACTAGAACAAGCAAGGTGAAGATCTTTCTCATATGCCCTCCAAGCATGTGTCATGAGAGAACCGGAGAGTAGGGAATTAAAGCGCGGGCACTCTCCGAATAACGACGAAGCCCAAGCTGCGAGCGGCCTATACGCCCCAAATCTTAGAGCTTCGCTTAGAGACAGACCCGCCGGACGCCGGTCTGCCAGACGAAAACGGTTGCTATCAAATAAGGGCAAGTACTAGACGTAAAAGCGAATGCCTCTTTTAAGTGAGTTCGAGGCATCGCCAACTATTTAGCAGAGGGCGCACTTTAACATATTTCCTGATAGGTGCAATAAGTTTTTTTAGTGAGGCGGAGCCTTTCTCTAGGCTCTTTTTGTCAGGACGGTTTTCCCCGGCGTGGCCGCCTTGTCATTAATCGAGCATCACGACTTCGCCATCAACAACGCGCGCCAGATATTCACCGTCGCGTAAGACCCAAGCGATGCGTCGACCACGACGCGCCGCTTCCGCCCATTCGCTCCGCTTCTGCGCGTTCTGTTCGACGAGCACCGCGCCGCCTTCGAGCTTGACGTAGCGCAAGCCGGAATGGCGGTAACGAGAGACGCCGCGACCGCCGCCGAACAGTTTCTCGAAGGCGACGAAGATCACTCCGGCGGACGGCACGCCCGGCTGCGACGGATCAGCATTCTTTTCGTCCGTCATCTTTTTGTCTTCAGTCATGCGCTGCTGATGCTGTTGCTGTCGTCACCGTTATCGGCGAGTTGCTTGCTCCGCTCGCCGAGCAGGCGTTCGACCATCTCAAGGAGTTCGCGCGTGCGGAAAGGTTTGGCAAGATAGGCGTCGAAGCCCGCTGCGAGCGCGAGGTAGCGATCATGATCGGAAGCGAAAGCCGTAATGGCGACGCAGGGGATGGAGCGCGTGCGCTCGTCCTCTCGCAGTTGGCGGAGCGTCCCCCAGCCATCGAGTACCGGCATCGAGAGGTCAATTAAAGCGAGGTCGGGGACTTCTCTCTGCGCTACCGCGACACACTCGCGCCCGTTGCGCGCCTCGCGTATCGTGTAACCCTCCGCCTGCAACATCAGACGCAAAAGCTCACGGTTATCCTCATAATCGTCTGTGATGAGTACGGTCGGTGACATCGTCGGGTTTGCGCTCGTCAGGCTCCGGTTCGTGATTCGATCAAGGCTTAACATGATAAATCGAATTTCAAAATTCGCAAATTCCACAGCGGAAAAATAAGTTGCTTGACACTATTCCGCGCACGCATCCATAATCCGTCGAGCGCTCGGCTGAAAGCGTCTCTCGCAGAGTGCTGCGCCCCAGCCATCGCTGGAAGTTAGAACGAAGAGTGAAAGCACCCGCGCCCGGCAAGAGTCAAAAAAAAACAACAGCCAAACGAAGGAGATCAAACGTTGTCTGGAAGCGGAGACTTGGAACAATCTTTGCGCGCCGATATTGAAGGCTATATCAACGGGCGTCTGGGCGGGTTGCAGGAAGAGATTGCACGCCTGCAAAGTCAACTCAACGAGGCGTTCACGCGTCTCTCAGAGCGGCTCACGAGCGAGTCTGAATCGGATGCCTCGGTCGCCGTCACCATCGCCGAGCACCTGCGCACCGCGCGCAACACGGGCATCGAAGCGGCAGCCATAGAGTCTTCGCGTGCACGCTCGTCGAGCGACATCGCTCTCATCAAAGCGGCCATTGACGAACTGGACAGCCAGCGCACGCAGTCCGACATTCTCAATGCGCTCGTCAACCGCGCCGCCGGTTTCGCGCCGCGCGTCGCCTTCTTCGTCATTAGAAACGACCGCGCGACGGGCTGGCGCGCGCGCGGCCTCGAAGGCACGGTCGGAGATAACAGCGTGCGTGAGATTTCCCTGCCGCTCACCTCTGACACGCTGCTGAGCGAAGTCGTCCGCACACGCTCGACGTGGAGCGGGTCTCCGGGTTCACGTGCCGAAGACCGCGAGATTTTCGGCAAGTTCGGCGACGAGCCGCCGCAACGCATCATCGCCATCCCGCTTCTCGCGCGTGATAAGGCCGTCGCCGTACTCTACGCAGATAGCGCCGCGCAGGATTCCGAGGCCATTAACCTCGAAGCACTGGAGACGCTCGTCCGGGTTGCCGGAATGTCCGTCGAACTGCTCGCCACGAAACGTCCGACGCCTGCCGCTCCCGCTCCCGCCGCTCCGAGGCGTGCACAGGAATCGCAGAGCGCCGCGACACCGGCTACCTCCACCGACGAAGCATCAACTTCTGATGCGCCCGGAGCGGTGGCCGCTAGTTCAGCTACTTCAACGAAAGGTAATGCGGCGACCGCGCACACAGTTCAAACCGATGAAGCGGAAGGCTCGGCGGACGCGCCGTCATCAACGCCGTCCAACGCTCCGCCATCCGCATCATCCTCAGCAGCGACCTCGTTATCCGAGTCCGCTCCTTCTGACAGGGAATCACACACGTCTTCCGCCGCGACCTTCGACGAAGACGCGACATCTGTTGGCACAAACTCGCTGCCAGCATCTTCAGGCGCGCGGGCGGACGACGACGCGAGCGTCTCAGGCGCTTCATCCGAAACTGCTCAGGCATCTCAGCCCACGTCTTCAACTCCCGTTGCCACTCCGCTTGCCACGTCGCGCCGTTACGGGCAGAACGCGGAACTGCCCGTCGAAGTCCCCGAAGAAGAGAAGCGTTTTCACAACGACGCGCGTCGCTTTGCGCGGCTGCTGGTCTCCGAGATCAAACTTTATAATGAAGCGAAGGTGTCGGAGGGACGCACACACGGCGACCTCTACAGCCGCCTGCGCGAAGATATTGACCGCTCGCGCCAGATGTACGACAAGCGTGTCGCGCCCGAAGTAGCCGGACGCTATGACTATTTCCATCACGAACTGGTGAACACGCTCGCCCAAGGCGACCCGTCGAAACTCGGCGACGGCTATCCCGGCGCGACCGTCTCAGCCTGAATACAAATTCGACCACTGCACGCGCGGCAAGCTTCTCTAGCGCCGAGCAGTGAGAGTCTGAAAAGCCTTCTTCTTAGCGGTCTTTCTTCTTTGCGACTGTGCGACTCTGCGTCTTCAGCGTGAGCATAAGTTTCGCGCCGGAGACGCCGGAGGCGCTAAGAAGCATAAAAGTCGAGCGATTGAAGCGTCGCGATTTCACTTCTTCAACGTGGATGCTCTGTTGGTCTTAAATTCACATCCTCTCTGACTCCCAAAAGGTCAACCGCTCTAAATTTAAACGCAAAGAATGCAAAGGAATTGAAGCTTTGTGATCTTTGCGCCTACTCTGCGTCTTCTACGGTTAATTCCCGACTCTTCTGGGACGCACTCCAAGGTTCGTATTAGCTGTTATACTTTCAAGCGAACGGCCTTCGACGCACTCCGCATCTAACGGCGCGAGAAGACTGGTTCAGCTAATCCTCCCAAGACTATTGAGACGATTTGCGCGCGCGCACTAGAGCAAGTTGCCCTAAAGATTAAGAGAGGAAAGAGAGCATTTTGGGTATCAATTTTCAACGTCATCGCTTCATGTTTCTGGTCATCGGCTCCGCGTTTCTGCTGACGGCCATCGTGCTTCCGTTCGCCAACGCGAGTTGCGCGACGCAGCACCCGAAGGCGGACGAGCCTGCCGCATTCGAGCGTCTGCGGACGGCTACGCGCGGCGGCGTCCTGCCCGCCGAATCGGTCATCAAGAGTTATGAAACGGATTATCAGGGAAGCCGCACGGGCGCGCTGGCGCGCGTTATCCACGCACGCGCGCAGATGGCGGCTGGTGATTTTGCAGGAGCGTCGGCGCTACTGAATTCAAGCGACCTCGCCAAATACACGGCCATCGCCGACTACGCTCTTTTCATGCGCGCGGAAGCTTTGGAGAAAGCTGGACGGCGCGTCGAAGCGCGTGCGGCTTTCGAGCAACTGGCGCGCGACTTTCCCGAATCGCTCCGCGCGCGCGATGCGACATTGCGCGCCGCCGGGATAGCTTTTCAGGACGGGCAGACGGGGGCTGTGCCTCTCTTCGTCAAAAAACTTTCTGACGCTGATGATGCATCTGCGCTGCTGCTGACGGCCAGAGCCTACGAGCAAGCGGGAGACACGACGCGCGCTCTGCAATCTTATCGTCGCCTTTATTTCTATGCGCCCGCATCGCTTGAGAGCGCGCAGGCGCTCGCGGCCATTCCGCGTCTGAATTCAACTAACGCGCCCGCGACTGCCGACGAAGCCATCGCACGCGCCGATAGATTCTACGAAGCGAAGCGTTACAACGATGCGGTGGACGCTTATGCGGACGCCTTCGGTCGCTTCCCGACAACGGCGACCGCGCAGACGCAACTGCGGCGCGGGCAGTCCGCCTACAACGCGCGGCGTGGGGCGGAAACCATCGCGGCATTAACAGCCGTTGCGCCCTCGGCGGGTGAGACTCGCGCTGAAGCCCTCTTCGTGTTGACACAGCACTACGCGCGCGCGAAGCAGTGGAACGTGGCGCGCACGACGACGGAAGAGATGCGCCGCGCGTTTCCGCAGAGCATGCTGACAGTCCGCGCGCTGACAACCGCCGGACAGATGGCGAAAGATGCGAGCAACAGGTTCGACGCTCTGAACTTCTTCCGCACCGCCGTCAATGCTTATCCGAACACGGCGGAAGTGGCGGGCGCACAATTCGAGTTGGCATGGTCGGCGCACGACGCGAAGAATTTTCAGGAATCTTCGCGCCTGCTCATCGAGCATCTCGCCAACTACGCCGACAAGAACACAGACAATCGCGGTAAGGCCGGATACTGGGCGGCGCGCGATTCGGAGCGCGCGGGGCGTCTGGCGGAAGCGCGCGCCCTCTATCAAGGAATGCTCGCGCGCTACGACGCCAACTGGTACGGCTATCTCGCCAAGCAGCGGCTCGACGCGCTCGCGCGTCAGGGCGGCACAACGACGCAGACCGAGCCTCTCGTCGCGCGCGCCGTCGCCAACCTCTCGCCCGTCACCGTCGCCGACGAGACCGCCGGAGCGAAGGAGTTGGAACGCGCGACACGCGCAGACCAACTCGACGTAGCCGGGTTGGACGATGCGGCGCACGCCGAACTCGACAAGGCTCTGGAAGTTGCTCCTTCAAGCCCGCTCCTTAATCTCGCCAAGGCGCGTCTGCATCGCGCCGTTGATCAGAACGTCGAAGCGATTAATTTGTTGAAGAAAAGTTTTCCTGACTATTCGCAGATGAAGCCGGAAGAGATGACACGCGAAGAGTGGGACGTGTTCTACCCGCTCGCCTATTGGGAGATTATCCGGCAGGAAGCGCGCGCCAAAAGCCTCGACCCTTATACGGTCGCAGGGCTGATTCGTCAGGAGTCCGTCTTCAACCCGCGCGCCGCTTCGCATGCGAACGCATACGGGCTGATGCAACTGCTCGTCCCAACCGCCGCGACGCTGGCGCGGCGCGAAGGCGTCGGGCGTTCAATCACGATTGAGACGCTCTTCGAGCCGCCGCTCAACATCAAACTCGGTACGCAATTCCTGCGCGACAATCTCGACAAGTTCGGGCGCATCGAGTATGTCGCCGCCGCCTACAATGCCGGGCCGGGGCGCGCCGTGCAATGGCGTGCCTCTCTGCCCTCCGAAATGGACGAGTGGGCGGAGGCCGTCCCCTTCAAAGAGACGCGCGGGTACGTGCAGGGCGTCGTCCGCAACATGATGCAATACCGTCGGCTCTACGACGAACAGGGACAGTGGCGCGCAGAAGTCGGCGCGCGCGCCGCGCGTCCCGGCGCAACTGCCCCGCCCCCGGACAATAATACGCGCCGCCGCCGCGTCTCAGGCGGCGGAGAGGAAGACTAGGACAAATTTCGAGTTGTGTTTGTGGGAACTAAAGCAGTTATGAAAATCGTCGCGCTGATCATTATTCTAATTTTCGCGTCGCCCGTCGTCTCAGCGCAGACGAAGCGTGGCGGCACGTCCAAGACGAAGCCCCCCGCCAAAGCTTCGACGGCGAAAACTTCGACACCGGCGAAAGCGCCCGCGACGGCGAAAGCTTCTACGAAGTCTCAGCCATCCAAAACCGCTTCGCAGAAAACTACAGGTAAGAACATCTCCGTCTCGGCTCAACCGAACGCAGTCGTGTGGCTCGATGAAGTGCGGCGCGGAGTGACGGACGCGGATGGAAAGTTGGAAGTTAAAAACCTCTCGGTTGGACGCCACACGTTGCGCGTGCGTGCCAGAGGTTTTGCTGAGCAGACGCTCGCCTTGCTGCCAGCGCAGCGCGGGCAGATTGCCGTGCAGTTGAAGCCGACGACCGACGAAGCCGAACTCGCTTTTCAGGAGGCCGAAGAGACCATCGAAAAATCTTCCGGCGAAGATGCGCGCCGCAAAGCCATCGAGCTTTACCGCCGCGCCATTTCCCGCCGCACGCGATTTCCCGCCGCGCATGTCGCGCTGGCGCGCACACTGCTCGCTGCGGGCGCGACCGACGATGCGTTGGACGAAATCGCCGCCGCGCGCCGCGACCGTCCCATCTACCCTGAAGCTTCAGCCGTCGAGGGTCGCATCCTGCGCGCTGCCGCCGACGACGAGGCGGCCATCGAATCTTACCGTCGCGCCATTCGAGAGGCGCGCGGTTTTCAACCCGAAGCCTACGCCGGTTTAGGAATCGCGCTTGAAGAGAGAGGTGATTATGAAGGCTCAATCGAAGCTTTCCGCAAAGCCATCGCGCAGCTTTCAGACACCGAACCAGCGATCTATCAACTGCTCGGCGCGTCCTACGAAAAGCTCGAAAAGTGGAAGGATGCCGTCGCCGCCTACGAGAAATATTTAGAGCTTGCGCCCGAAGGTAAGTTCGCCTCCGCCATCCGCTCCATCATCGACCAACTGCGCGTGCAAGCCACCGAGCAAAACAGCGCGCCGCCCATCCCGTAACTGCGTGCGTCTCCTGAGAGGACTCATTCGCAATAGTCGCTTTTGAACATCACGCGCTTGCGCTTTATCTTAAAAAGCCAAGCTTGCTCGCCAGAAAGACGAGGATAAACGTGAGCGCGAGAAAAGTCGCCAGCCAAGGATATTTGCCCATCGGGCATTTGCCGTCTTCACTCATAACTTCTTACACATTTGCCAGAAACGCGTGCGGTGTGCGAGCATCCCGGTCACGACAGCTATCTCGAAGTTTCGCTCGCACGAGTTAATGTACATGACATCACACGCATCTTCAATTCATCGCCACGTCTCGCACAAAGCGAGCCGCTTCACCGAGTCTGTGATCCGCGAAATGACGCGCGAAGCTTTAAAGCACGGCGCGGTCAATCTCTCGCAAGGCTTTCCGGATTTCCCCGCGCCCGAAGAGATTAAGCGGGCGGCCATGCTCGCCATCGAAGGCGACGTTAACCAGTATGCGATTACGTGGGGCGCACGCGATTTCCGCGAAGCGATTGCCGAGAAGACGCTCTGGCATCTCGGATTGGAGATTGATCCCGAGACTGAAATCACCGTCACCTGCGGCTCGACCGAAGGCATGATCGCTTCGATGATGGCGACCGTTGACCCCGGTGAAGAGGTCGTCATCTTCGAGCCATTCTATGAAAACTACGCGCCCGACGCGATTCTCTCCGACGCGCGACCGCGCTACGTGCCCCTGCGCCCGCCAGATTGGACGTTCGACCGGGAAGAACTACGCGCCGCTTTCAACGAACGCACGAAGGCCATCATCATCTGCAATCCGAATAACCCGACCGGCAAAATCTTCACGCGCGAGGAACTGGAATTCATCGCCGCGCTCTGCGTCGAACATGACGTGCTCTGCTTCACAGACGAAATCTACGAGCACATCATCTACCCCCGCGAAGGCGCGGAGATTAAGCATCTCTCGATGGCTACCTTGCCGGGGATGCGCGAGCGCACCGTCATCGTCAACTCGATGTCGAAGACCTATTCGGTGACGGGTTGGCGTGTCGGCTACTGCATCGCGCCCGCTCACATCACGAACGCGATTCGTAAAGTTCACGACTTCCTCACCGTCGGCGCTGCCGCCCCGCTCCAATCGGCGGGAGCCTTCGCGCTACGACTGCCGCGCGAGTACTACCAAAAACTTGAGGCTGAATACACCGCACGGCGCGCTAAGCTGCTTCCGGTGCTCGAAGACGCAGGCTTTCAGGTCTTCGCGCCCGACGGCGCTTACTACATCATGACCGACATCCGTCCTTTCGGCTTCGCCGACGACATCGAGTTCACGCGCCATCTCGTGCGCGAAATCGGCGTCGCCTGTGTGCCCGGCTCAAGTTTCTACAGCCGCCCCGAACTCGGCGCGCAACAGGTGCGCTTCTGCTTCTGCAAACGCGACGAGACTCTCGCTGCCGCAGCGGAGCGCCTGCAAAAACTGCAAAAGAAATAAAGTCAGGAGTCCCAAGGCTCAAGTCCGGAGTCAACTTGAGACTCCTGATTCCTGACTCAAAAACCGATGTGGGACACCAAGCGTCAAATCATCTGGCTGGCAACCGGCTTTCTTCTCGGCTCGTTCATTCTCCGGCAGGATGCGTACAACGAAGACGGAACCTTCAACTGGCAGTTCTTCCTCTTCCTCGAAACACTGCTCATCATCATCATGACCGTTCTGTTTCTCATCTATACAAGGAAGAAACAATAAACGCTGAACTGAAAACAGCAGAGCTTTTATCTTTCAGTTCAGCGAGCAACGTTTATAGTTTCACTGTCCCGGCTGCATGGCCTTGAGGCGCACGTCAATGCCTGTGTCGGAGACGAGGAGGAGGCGTCGGTTGTCCAGATAAGAGACGCTCGTCGGCGTGTAGGCGAGGACGTAGCGGTGCTTGCGCAGTTCGTCGCAGATGCTCTGTGCGGCTTCGCGCGATTCGTTGACAGTCAGGATGCGCCCGCCCGTTCCTTCGACGAGTTGTTGCACGACCTGATTCGGCTTCGGTTTGTCGCGGCGGAGCGCGCCGCCCGTGCGGTCTGGAATCTGTAGCGCGTAGACCGTGATGTCCTGTCGCTGTAAGTCTGCGAGAATGGATTCAAACTTCGATTTACTTCCGCGATCAAGGCCGTCTGCGACAAGCACGATGATGCGCTTGCGATTGCCGCCGGAGAAGGGGCGCAACGCTTCATCCATCACGGCGCGCAACGCGTCGAAGAGATGCGGCTCGCCGCGTTTGCGGAAACTGGGAAGCGTCGCTTCAATCTTCTTCGCGTTATCCGTCCAATCGGCGATAATCTCTGCGTTCTCGTCATAGCCGACGACCATCACCTGATCGCCCTCGTAAATTTCGTATGCGAACTCGCGCGTCGCCTGCGCCAGTTTTTCGACATCGGCGCGCAGCGAAAGCGAGTTATCAACAAGCAGGACGATGCGCGCCGGGCCGGGGTCGGGCGAGAAACTCAAGATAGTCTGTTGCATCCCGCCGTCATAGAGCGCGACATCTCTGGCCGTGACGATCTGCTCGGAGCCGTCCGCGCGTGTCGCAAAAACATTGACCAGCACGCTGCGCTCTGTAGCTGCGCCGCCCGGAGACGAACGCCGCCCCGCCTGCCCGCCCGCATAGCCGAGCAGCACAACCAAGAAAAGAAGCGCAAGAAAAAAATGTTGGCGTGCGCGCATGGCTTAATCCGTTCCGAAGTTCCTGCCCTCTGCCGAGAGTTTCGCCGTTCGGCGAGACGTATAAGTTCAATATTAACTGTGCGGCTGGTTAGTCGCCTGTCGCCTTGCCCGTCGAACTCTTTGACGGAGAGGCTTTCGTCGTCTTCTCTTTCGTCTTCTCAGTCGCCGTCGAATTTTTATCCGCTGAATTCTTATCCGAAGCCGTCGCACTCTTGTCTGAAGAAACGGCCTCACTCTTCGCTTCTTTAGTCTCCTTGAATTCGCCGCCCTCTTTCGCCTCCGATTTTTTACCGGCGTAATCGGTCACGTACCAACCCGAACCCTTCAACTGAAAACTGGTCTGCGACCACTCCTTCTCAAGCTTGCCGCCGCAGTTGCTGTGGCGCGTTAAAGGCTTGTCCGAGACTTTCTGCATGATTTCGATATGCGTTTTGCATTTCTGACACGTGTATTCGTAAATGGGCATGGTGCTTTTCCGCTAGACCTCTCTCAAGATAAATCTGTTCTGCAAAGATAGCTGTTCCGGGTGAATTATACGAAGGAATTTTTACGACGCAAAACCCTTGCATTCATTCTGATGCAGCGAGAGGGTACATGTTTGCGCCAGCTTCGGAGGCAAACAAAAAAATTCTGTCCAACCCGTTTTTTCGTCCTGCTTCCATACGTCGTCGACAGCCGCGTAGCCCTCAAACCTCACTCAAGATGAACGATTGAGAGGTCAAGCACTATCACTTCAGCAACTTACGGTCGCCTGATTTAAATACGTACATTTAAAGGACTTAATCGCATAATTTTAATGCGCTCGAAGCAACCGGCGGGGGCATTGCCCCATCCTAGTCTCGGTTTCGATAGCAAGCTCTTTGCAGATCGTTTCCACCATGCGTAGCCCCCAAGCTTTGCATCGTTGATGCAATTAAAAATGCATCCGTAATGCAACTGACGATGGCGCTCAAGCGGCGTCTACCACCAGCACATGGAGAACGACCCAGAATGCGCAATACCCGACTGTTCCCTCGATTCCGCTCTTTTAAATTCATCTCATTCGCGCTGCTCGCTCTTTTCGCTTTCACAAACATGACCGACTTTTCGTTGACGCGCGCCATCGCGCCGCAGGTTTCTGCCAACACTATCAGTATCGCCGAAGATTTTATCCCCGCCGACATCCCCTCTTCGGGGGATAAAGAACTTGACCTCATCATCTATCACACAGGCATGCGCCACGGCGTTGACCCGCGTTTGATTCACGCCGTCATCTGGCAGGAGTCGAAGTATAAGAACGAAGCGAGATCGCATGCTGGCGCACAGGGCTTGATGCAGATGATGCCCGAGACGGCGAAGCGCTTCAAGTGTCAGGACGCCAACGACCCGCAAGAGAATATTGACGCGGGCACGCGTTACCTGCGCTGGCTGCTCAAACATTTCAATGGTGATGTTGCGCTCGCGCTCGCCGGCTACAACGCGGGCGAAGGCTCGGTTGACAAGTATGCTGGTGTGCCGCCCTACGGCGAAACGCAGAACTACGTGCGTATCATCACAGGGCGCTACGGCAAAAGCTATCACCCCTTACTCACGCCCGAAGCCGCGCGCGTTCAATTTCATCTTCTCCCCGCAGAGTCAGAACAACTCGCACAAGCCGGGTTGTAAGACAGATTCGCAAACGATAGAGAAGAAGAAAATTTGATGAATGCCGAACGATGAATTGAAAGACAAAAGCGTTGTTGCTTTCAGTTCCTCGTTCAGCATTGATCGTTCAGCATTTCCTTTAAAATTCTCTCCCGCTCGATTCAATTCGCCGCGATGTATCGCGCCCGACGCTTGGCAATGCGTGCACGCTTCGCTATGATTTGCGCCCGACGAACGAACTGACGGCCAGAGGCGCAAGCACTAAAGCACGGCGAGCATCTCCTCGACACTCTCTCCGCCACTTCCGCTAGAACGCGCGCCGCAGATTTTGTGAAGGAGCGATACTGACCGAGTTTGTCTTTGCAACGTCCTATGTCTTCGACCACTGTGCAGACGCTCTCTCTGGAGCGCAAAATCAAGATGCACGAGGCGCGCGAAGCGATCATCAACCGGCTCGCGCCCAACATCCATTCAGAGATTGACCTCGACAGATTTCTGAGCGCCATCGTCGCCGAACTTGGGCGTATGATGGACGTAGATCGCTGTGACCTGATCCAACTCGTTGCGGCGGGCGAACTGCGCATTAGCCACGAATGGCGCGCTGCCGAAAACGTGCCTTCAAGCCTCGGCACGACGATCCCCGTAGATTTCAAACAACTCGGAGAGCGCTTCAATCTCACACAGCCGATTGTTCTGGACGACACGGCGGCACCCGGACTCGCTCCTAAAATCGGGCTGCTTCCGTCGAGCCTCGGCACGCGTTCGCTCCTCATCGTTCCCGTCGTCCTCGACGGCGAAGTGCTCGGACTCGTCGGCTTGCACACGACGCGCGCCGCACGCCATTGGCTCGACGAAGAGGTTTCGTTCCTGCAATCCATCGCGCGGCAGATTGCGGTCGGTTATCAATACGCGCGAATCTTCACAGACAAACAGCGCGAGGCCGACCGCACGCGCGCGCTGCTTGAAATCGCCAGCACGCTCAACGCGCGCTCTGATTTTCGCGAAGTCACTTCGCATGTTTTGGAGCGCGCCAATGCGCTCGTCGGCGCAGACTACTGTGCGCTCGGAGTGCTCGACCCATCGGGCAAATCAATCAACCTCGTCGCCTTCAAGGCCGCGCCGCACGCGATGACCGAGGGCGTCCGCAGGCTGATTGAGACGCACGGTCAGGCCATTGACATCACGGCTTTTCCCGGTTTGCCGACGCTGCTCGCCGAAGGCCGGACGATGCAACTGCTCGACGCGCAACTGCCGCCGCCGATTCGTCTCGCCTTTAACGCGACGCTCGGAGGCCGCGCCGCGCTCGTCGCGCCCGTCCGCATCGGCGAACAGACTTTCGGTCAACTCGGTTTCGTCTGGGGGCATGCGCGCGAGGGCTTCGACGTACACGAGATTGCGCTGGTCGAGGGCATCGCCGTGCAGATCGGGACGGCGCTCGAACGCGACCAACTTTCTGCGGAAGTGCTGCGCCTGAGAAGCGTGCTCGACGAGCGTCATACAGAGTCGCGCATCATCGGGCAGGAGCCTGCCATTCGCCGCGCCATCGAACTCGCTTTGAACGTCGCCGACACGCAGACCTCCGTGCTGATTCAGGGCGAATCGGGGACGGGCAAAGAGTTGCTCGCCAATCTCATTCACTACAACTCGCGGCGCAAGGATAAGCCTTACGTCAAAATCAACTGCGGTGCGATTCCTGAAACGCTTCTCGAATCCGAACTCTTCGGCCACGAGAAAGGGTCTTTCACGGGCGCGCACGTTCGCCGTCGCGGTCGCTTTGAAGAATCCGACGGCGGCACGCTCTTTCTCGACGAGATCGGCGAGATGAGTCCGTCGGCGCAGGTGCGCCTGCTGCGTGTGTTGCAGGACGGAGAGTTTATGCGCGTCGGGAGCGGCGAAGTTTTAAAGACGGACGTGCGCGTGATCGCCGCCTCGAATGTTGACCTCGAACGCGCCGCGCGCGAGGGTACGTTTCGCAGTGACCTTTTCTATCGCCTTTCGGTCTTTCCCATCCGCCTGCCTGCGTTGCGCGAGCGACCCGCTGACATTCATCCGCTCGTTATTCACTTTCTCGAACACTACAAACAGAAGACTGGCCGCTTCGTCTCAGGCATCTCAAGGGAAGCTTTGCAGGCGCTCAACAGCTACGACTGGCCGGGCAACGTGCGTGAACTTGAGAACGCCGTCGAGCGCGCCGTCATCATCGCATCAGGGCGGCAAATCGAACTCGACGATTTGCCGGAAACCATCAGCCACGCCGTCTATGAGGAACGCACGCGCACACGCACCGAACGCGAACACGCCGCTTCAGAAGGCCGCCCCGTCACCTTTGAAATCCAGATTCCCTCCTCGATTGACGACATCGAACGCCGCGCCATCGAAGCCACGCTCGACTACACGGGCGGCGACAAAACACGCGCCGCACGCGCTCTCGGCATCGGACGCAAAACCCTCTACCGCAAGCTTCAGCAATACAACGACGAACCGGCGGAAATTAAGAATGAATAACAGAGGGCTGCAAAGTCGCGCTTGGCTGCTTGAAGGAACATCGCCGGAGATCATGCGCGAGCAGATATTGGCTGGAAATATCTTGGTTGCCCTTAGACTCCGTGACCGATCCACGAGCGCGCGGAACCGTGGGACGGGCTTTAGGGCGCGTAAGAATAAGTTGCCGCTTCTCTTCAGTTCGATGAACGAATTGTGAATATGCATCTCGCAGAATATCTCCATGGGCTGCAACCACGCGTGAGTTGACGCATTGCTATCACGATTATCCGGCGCGGATGATTCCGCAAGTGGCAGGGAAACTGCTTGACAAGTTTGCCCGTGGGGCCGTCTCTCTATTTGATCCTTATTGCGGGAGTGGCACGTCTCTGGTCGAGGGTTTTATCAGGGGCATTAAACGAATGCCTCTTCGTAATAGCCCGACGAACGCTGCGGGAGTTGTAGACGATACTATGTCGCGCGAAATAATTATTGTGATGCGCCGCACAGATTGAATCAGAGCCAAAACTTCCTGCCGCAAACTTGCGCGCGGGAAGGGCGAATCGAACGAGTAAAAAGGCAGTAAGTAATGGTAAAAGGCGAAATTGCGCTGCCTACTTTTGCCTTTTAACTTTTTACTTTTGCCTTAGCATTGCGCCGCTTCGCGCGCTTTTGTTATAGTTCGATGGCGGTGGTATTGAGAAAATTTCTGATCGGAATCAGCGAAGCTTCGATGCTTCTTTGAAGGAGAGAGGTCGCGATGCAGAACGAGAAAAACAGGTCGCGCAACGACGGCGGAGAAATTTCGACGCGGCTCGCATACCTTGTTATCGGCGGTACTATCGGCGCGGTCGTCGCGCTGCTGTTTGCGCCGAAGTCCGGGCGCGAGTTGCGCGTTGACATCGCGGATGTGACGCGCAAGGGCGTGGATCGCTCGCGCGAAGTCGGCGCAGCCGTGGGCGCGCGCGCCGGAGAGTATTATGAAGTGGCTTCGTCGAAGGCGGGCGAACTCGCGAGCGGTGTGCGTGAGACGGTGGCGCGGCGCGGCGAACATCTTTCGACCGCCATCGAAGCCGGGAAGCGCGCCTACACAGAAGAGAAACGCCGCACGGAGTCGAGCATGATGGAACCGGCTCCGACTTACTACGAAGATAAATCAACGACATGAATTTTAGATTTTTGATTTGCGATTGAAAGACAAGTTGAAATCTTCGATTGTCTCCTTCAATCAAAAATCGCAAATTTCTTATGACCTCTCTAGGGTTGCAAATGAGCACGAATGATCCGGCCTTCTGGGTGATGGTCGTCGTCGCCATCTCGTTCGTCGTCATCGCGGTGGCGATGATTGCGATTGCCGTCATCGTCAGCCGCGTGGTGCGGACGGTCGGCAACGTCGAGCGCCGCGTCGAGCCGTTGATGGAACGCGTCGGCGCGCTCTCGGATCAAGTGCGCGAGATTGCCGCTCAAGGCAGGGAGGTCGTCGAGCAGGTTAACCTGATGTCGGGTCATCTCGCCACGGCCTCTCTGCATTTCTCCGATTCGATGGCGCTCATCAAAGAAGAAGTGCGCGACCTCAAACAGATCGTCGGACTCTCGGCGGAGATGGCGCATGAGAAGGTCGAGATGATCAGCCGCTCGATAGACGAGACGCACAATCAGATTGCGGCGACGACGCTCTTTATCCAGTCGAAAATCGTCAGCCCCGCGCGCGAAATCGCGGCGATTATGGCGGGGGTGCGGCGCGGTCTGGAAGTGCTCGTCGCCCCCGCTCCAAAACAGATTGACCAGACCTACGGAGACGAAGAGATGTTCATCGGCTGAACCTCTAAGACTTAACCGAAGCGCCGGACGTGCGCCCGAACCGTTGTCTCCCGCTAGGCGAGCATGGTTCGGGCTTTTTGTTTAGGAACAATTAACATGGATGGACAGAATAGACATGATAAAGAAGAAACGATGAACGCCGAAATGATGAATGATAAATTGAGAGATCAAAGCGGTGCTGTTTTAAATCCATCGCTCATCATTCATCATTAGCATTTCTTTCATCCTGTACATCTTGGCCATCCATGTTAATTCGCTGACTTTTGATTTACCGGGTCGCTCCGGTTACTATTGTTAATTGCGAAAGAGATAACTTTTATGTCCACTGAAACACCCCTCGAATTAAAGAAGACCATCAATCTGCCCAAAACTAATTTCGCGCAGAAGGCCAATCTCGGACAGTCGGAACCGGCACGCTTGAAGCGTTGGACGGAGATGAATCTGTATGACTTGATTCGCCGCGCGCGCGAGGGGCGCGAGAAGTTCATTCTCCACGACGGGCCGCCGTATGCCAATTCCGACATTCATTTCGGCCACGCGGTTAACAAGACTCTCAAAGATGTCATCGTCAAGTCGCGGACGATGCTGGGCTACGACGCGCCGTACGTTCCGGGCTACGACTGCCACGGGCTGCCGATTGAAATGTACGTGGACAAAAAACTGGGCGCGAAGAAAGCGAACATGCCTGCGGCGAGCATCCGGCGCGCATGCCGCGAACATGCGGCGGACGCGCTCAAACGGCAGACGCGCGATTTTCAACGCCTCGGCGTCTTCGGCCTCTGGGAGAATCCTTATCTCACGATGTCGAACACCTACGAGGCGCAGACGGCGCGGCTGTTCGGTCGCTTCGTCGAGCGCGGCTATGTCTACAAGGGCGCGCGTCCCGTCTACTGGTGCATCAAGGATCAGACCGCGCTCGCAGAAGCGGAGGTTGAATACGCCGAGCACACGAGTCCTTCGATCTACGTGAAATTTCCGCTGGCGAGCGACCCTGCGCGGATTGCCCCGGCGCTCGCCGGACGCAAGGTCTTCCTAATCATCTGGACGACGACGCCTTGGACGCTTCCGGCCAATCTGGGCATCGCCGTCAATCCGAATTTCGAGTACGCGGCGATTGAGAACGGCGGAGAGGTTTACATCGTCGCCAGCGAATTGATGAACGATGTCGCGCGCAAATGCGGCTTCGGCGCGCAGGACGCGGACGCGAACGGTGCGGCAGGGGCGGGCGGCGCAAGCGAGTTGCGTGTGCTCGCGCGCTTTATGGGCGCGGCGCTCGACCGTCTCGAATGTCGGCACGCGTGGCTCGACCGTCCTTCGCTCGTGATGCTCGGCGAGCACGTCACGCTCGGCGGAGAGGCGGACGCCGAAACTGAGTTGGACGTGAAAGATGCGCGCTCCAAGAAAGCGACGGGCAAAGCGGGCACGGGTCTGGTGCATACTGCGCCCGGCCACGGCCACGACGACTTTGTGGTTGGCGGTCGTTACGGTTTGGAAATCTATTGCCCTGTGGACAACGCGGGACGCTTCACGCCGGAAGTTGAAGGCTTCGCGGGCGAGCGCGTGTTCGACGCCAACCCGCGTCTCGTCGAGTTCTTGCGAGAGCGCGGCGTGTTGCTCTTCAGTGAAGATTACCAGCACCGTTATCCGCATTGCTGGCGCTGCAAAAATCCGGTCATCTTCCGCGCCACGCCGCAATGGTTCATCTCGCTCGACGCGCTCTCGCAAGACGGCCAGCCTGACATCGAGCAGGACGAAGACGGGCGCGACCGCACCAACTTCACGGACAACGAAGGCGACGCGCCGGAATCTCTGCGCGACTCCGCGCTGCGCGAGATCGGGCGCGTGCGCTGGATACCTTCGTGGGGCGAAGACCGGATGAGAAACATGCTGTCGGGGCGTCCCGATTGGTGCGTCTCGCGCCAGCGCGTGTGGGGCGTGCCGATTCCGGTCTTCTATTGCGATGGTTGTGAAGAGGCCATCGCCGATGCGACCGTCATCAATCACGTCGCGGACATCTTCGCCGAAGGGTCTGCCGATGCGTGGTACGACATGGGGGCCGAAGAATTACTGCCGGAGAATTTCGCCTGCCCGAAGTGCGGCGGCGCGAAGTTTAGGAAAGAGACGGACATCCTCGACGTGTGGTTCGACAGCGGCTCGTCCTCGGTCGCCGTGCTCGAACATTACGCGGAGTTGCGCTGGCCCGCAGACCTCTACATCGAAGGCGGCGACCAGTATCGCGGCTGGTTCAACTCGTCTCTGATGATCGGACTGGCGGCGCACAATCGCGCGCCGTACCGGACGGTGTTGACGCACGGCTGGGTCGTTGACGGGCAGGGCAAGGCGATGCACAAGTCAGCCGGGAACGCCGTCTCGCCCAATGATGTCGTGAAGGAATCGGGCGCAGAGATTGTCCGCCTGTGGGCGGTTTCGTCCGATTATCACGAGGACATGCGGCTCTCCAAAGAAATCTTGCAGCGCATCTCGGATGCCTATCGCAAGATGCGCAACACGGCGCGCTTCGCGCTCGGCAATCTGGACGGCTTCGACCCGGCGCGCGACGGTGTCGGTACGGAAGAATTAAAGGAGATAGACTGTTGGGCGCTCGCCGAACTCGACGCGGTCGTGGAGCGCGTGCGCGGGGCTTATGAGTCTTACGAGTTTCATGCGGTCTATCACACGCTCTACAACTTTTGCACGGTGACGCTCTCGGCGCGCTACTTCGACATCGTCAAAGACCGGCTCTACACATCCGCGCCGAGATCGCACGCGCGCCGTTCGGCGCAGACCGTGCTCTACCGGATTGCCAATGCGCTGGCACGCCTGCTCGCGCCGATTCTGGTCTTTACCGCCGACGAAATATGGGAGAATCTACCCGGCACGGCGAGCAACGATGCGGCGGCGATACGGCCTCAAACCTCTGTGCACCTCGCGGAGTTTCCTGTAGTCGAGGGACGGAAGGACGAGCGACTGGCGGCGCGTTGGGAGCAACTCTTCGCCGTGCGCGAGAGCGTGTTGCACGCGCTCGAAGAGGCGCGCGTGCAGAAGATTATCGGCAGTTCGTTGGAGGCCAGCGTGACGATTGAGACGACCAGAGATTTCTACGCGACGTTGGAGAGCCAGCGCGAAGAGTTGCGCTATCTCTTCATCGTCTCGCAGGTCAATTTGTCTCTCGCGCCGGATGAGGAAGCCGTGAGCAGCCAGTTGAGCGTCAAAGTTGAACGCGCAGCGGGCGAGAAGTGCGAGCGTTGCTGGAACTACTCGACGCAGGTCGGCGACTTCAATCGCTACCCGACGGTCTGCGAGCGTTGCATCGAAGCTCTCGCCGAGATTGAAGCTGAGGAGGGCGCGCAGAGGTGAAAAGAGGTCGAGAGTTGGGCTGGCGCGCGGCATATCTGCTGACGGCGTTCGGCATCTACATGGTGGATCAGGCGAGCAAGGCGTGGGCTGTGCGCGCTCTGCGTTTCAATGCCGGTCAGACCGTCATCGAACGATTCCTCTATCTGGCTTATGCCGAGAATAGCGGCATCGCCTTCGGGCAGTTGCAGGAAGGCGGCTCGTTCGGGCGCTGGTTTCTCGCCATCCTCGCCGCGCTCGCCGCCGTCGCCGTCGTCGTCTACTTTCTTCGCACGCCGCGCACGGATGACCGCATCCTTGGCGCATGCGCGCTCCTTCTGGCGGGCATTACGGGCAACCTGACGGATCGCGTGCGGCTCGGCCATGTGATTGATTTCATCGAAGTGCATCTCGGCGCGTATCAATGGCCGACCTTCAACGTCGCCGACGCGGCCATCTGCACGGGCGCATTCCTGCTCGCTGTCGACCTCATTATGGAAGGCAGGTCAAAGTCAGGAGTCGAGAGTCTGGAATCTGGTGTCAACAGACAAAACGCCGAAAACGACGCGCAGTAAATCACACATCGTCTCTGATTTTTCGACCTCGGACTTCAGACGCTCGACTCAAGATTTTTAAATATGTACCCAGAGCTTTTTCGCATCTACAATTTTCCCATCAACACCTACGGCGTGTTGATGGCGCTGTCGTTTCTCGTCGCGCTCTATGTGGCGGCTCGCCTCGGCGAGCGCGACGGGTTGCCTCGTGAGCGCGTCTACGATCTCGGACTGTGGATGCTGCTGGCGGGACTCATCGGCTCGAAGCTGCTGTTGATGGCCGTCGAGCCGGAGTATAGGAACGAGCCTCTGCGTCTTCTCTCGCTCGACTTCTTGCGTTCGGGCGGCGTGTGGTACGGCGGCTTTCTCGGCGGCTTGTTCGCGGGCGTCCTGCTGATGCGTCGCTATCGCCTTCCTTTCTGGAAGACTGCCGACGCCTTTGTGCCGGGCATCGCCATCGGGCAATCAATCGGACGACAGGGCTGCTTTGCCGCCGGCTGCTGCTGGGGCCGGCCGACGACGTTGCCTTGGGGCGTGCATTTCACGGAGGCGGGGCATGAAGTAACGAACGTGCCCATCGTGGATGCGAGCGGCGCTGAATTGCATCTCCACCCGACGCAGCTTTACGAATCTTTCGCCATGCTCGCGCTCTTTTTCTTCCTCGTCTGGCTGCATCGCCGGAAACGTTTCAGCGGTCAGGTGCTAATCTTCTACGCGCTGCTCTACGGGCTGATTCGTTTCACCATCGAATTTTTCCGCGACGATCCGCGCGGCGCGATGCTCACCGACCGCTCGACCGCTGCGCGCTATCGCGCCGAGCCGCGCGGCGACATCGCCGGGCTGACCACGCTCACACATCTTTCGACTTCGCAGATGATTAGCCTGCTCGTCTTCTTGGGCGGCCTCGTCTTTCTCATCGTTCGCTGGCGGCGCGCTTCGACCGCACACGCCGACGCTACGCACGTCCCCAACGCCGCGCACACTCTATAACTATTGAGGGAAAAGTAAGCGATGAGTGAAGACTACAGGAAAATCGTGCAGCGCGTAAAAACAGTTGAAGAGGTCATTCCTGTGCTCACGGAGATGCTGCTCAGGACAGAAGAGCGCATGGATAGCTTCGATGGCGCGCTTAACAATCTCACGACGAAAGTTGCGGCTTTGGCCGATGCACAGATTCGCACCGAAGATACGATGACCCGTCTGGCTGAAGCGCAGGCGCGCACGGATGAGGCGCTTGAGCGTATGGCCGAAGCGCAGGCGCGCACGGATGAGGCGCTTGAGCGTATGGCCGAAGCGCAGGCGCATACGGATCAGCGCCTCGATGCTCTGATTGATATTGTGCGGAGCGAACGGAATGGCGGTTCTTCCGGCGGCTGAATTTTCGCGCTGCATAATCGCGCGCACAAGCACGAGGAGCAAGAAAGTTGAACGACGAGGCGTTTGCGGAAGCCGTCGAGCATGAGACGCAGACGTTCGAGGTCTCTACAGAGGAAGCGGGCGAGAGGCTCGACGCCTTTTTAGCCGTTCGCGTTGCGGGTACGAGCCGCACGACGCTCAAGCGGCTGATTGAAGACGGGGATGTGCTCGTCGAGGGTCGCAGCGTCAAGCCTTCTTACACGCTACGCGCGGGCGAGGAGATTGAGGTTGAGTTGACCGCGCCCGCGCCGCTCAATCTCTCGCCGGAAAACATTCCCCTCGAAATCGTTTACGAAGACGAAGAACTGATTGTCGTCAACAAGCCTGCCGGGATGGTCGTCCATCCGGGCGCGGGCGTCTCCGGCGGCACGCTCGCCAACGCGCTCGCCTTTCATTTCGCGCAACTCTCCGCGCACGCCGGAGCGCTCCGACCCGGCATTGTGCACCGGCTCGACCGGGACACGTCGGGGCTGGTAGTCGTCGCCAAAACCGTCTCCGTCCACGAACAACTCGCCGAACAATTTCGCGCGCGCACGGTCTTCAAATCCTACGTCGCGCTCGTCCACGGGCGCATCAAGGAAGAGAGCGGGCGAATTGAGCAGCCCATCGGTCGCGCGGCCACGAATCGCACACGCATGGCCGTCGTGCGCGGCGGGCGGGCGGCGCTTTCAATTTACCGCGTGCGCCGACGCTATGAACGATTCACGCTGCTCGACGTGGAAATCAAGACCGGGCGCACGCACCAGATTCGCGTCCATCTGGCATGGCTCAAGCATCCGGTCGTCGGCGACGAGAGTTACGGGGCGGGGCGCGACCGCAACGTCCCCGAAGCGCGTCTGCGCGCCCTCACGACCAGCCTCGCCCGCCAATTCCTCCATGCAGGACAACTCGGCTTTCAACATCCGCGCACGCTTGAGACGCTGAAATTCGGCGCGCCGCTCCCGCGCGAACTGTCCGAATTTCTCGACGCGCTCGAATAGACGCGCTCCGGTTGTCCCTCAACTTTTCTTCTTCTTTGCGGCTTTGCGTGAAACTGGATTTCACGCAAAGCCGCAAAGGCGCAGAGAAGAAAGGGCGCAAGGGAAGGTGGATGCCTGTGCGCGCGAGTTGCTATACTGTCGGCTCTTTCAGCAGAACTTTCAGAAGCAACGAGGTTTCGCGCGTACCGCATCAAACTACGGGCTAAAAACAGGGTAACCGGACTCTTTCAACGCTCCTGTTCGCACATCGCGCTCCCTTCGACAATTATGACATTTCGTTTTCGCGCAATTTTATTCACTCTCGCTGCGACGAGCCTTCTTTTGTGCGCCGTCGTCGCCGAACAGCAGAGCGTGCTGGCCGGAGGGCAGCAACAACAGCCGCCGCCTCTGTCCGCGCCTACTCCGCTCCCGTCGCCCGAAAACACTGAGGGACAGATTACCGTCACCATTCGAGAGGTGCGCGTGCCGATTACGGTCGTGGATAAAAAGGGCGTGCCGATTACGGGATTGGGAAAGAGCGACTTTCAGATTCTTGAAGACAAGAGACCGCAGGACTTCAACCTGATTTCACTGACCGAAGAGTTGGAGCGGATACCCGTCTTCGTTGGCGTGTTGATGGACACCTCTTCGTCAACCGCCGGAAAGCTCAAGTTCGAGCAGGAAGCCGCCCTCAACTTCATCCATACGGTCGCGCGCCCGCGCAAAGATAAGATCGCCTTCGTCACCTTTGATGACGAAATCAACCTGCGGCAAGATTTCACGGATAAGCTTGACCTGCTTGACCGCGCCGTCGAGAGCGTGAAGAAGCCCGGCCATCACACTGCGCTCTACGACGCCATCTGGCAGTTTTGCAACGAGAAAATGCGTAACGTCGGAGCCGGTCGCCCCGCTCTCGTCGTCATCACTGACGGCGACGACACCTACAGCCGCGCCAAGCTGGCCGACGCCATTGACATCGCACAACGCACAGATACGGTTGTCTTCGCGATCTCAACAAAGGGCGGCTTTGTCGGTAGCGCCGTTCCCGGCGTCGAAGCCAACACGGTCAGGGACAGCGGCGATAAGGAATTGCAAAGGCTCTGCGAAGAGACGGGCGGGCGGGCGTTTTTCACGGGCGACATTCTCGCGCTGGAACGCGCCTTCAACAATATCGCCAAGGCGCTACGCTCGCAGTACATCGCCACTTACAAACCGTCGAATCCGACTTACGACGGAAGCCTCCGCCGCATCGAGGTCAAGCTGATGAACAAGATTGACGGCGCGAAAGTAACGGCCAAACGCGGGTACAGGGCGGTCACTGACACAGTTAAGTAAACGTTGAACGCTGCAACGATGGAATGTCAGACACCAAGAGGCAACGTCAATCATTGGGTTTTTCTTTTCATTCCGCGTTCGTAGTTCAGATTGGGTGAAGTAGATGTTTTATCGTAGTCAAATCGTGCGCGCGTCGGCGTTTCTCATCTCTGTCTCGTTGCTTCTGAGCAGCGGGGCGCTGACGCCGCGCGGGCAAGCGCAGCAGGACGCGCAGACAACCAGACCGCGCCGCGCCGACACGCCGCCGCCTTCCGCCTCGGCATCCAACGCTCAGCAGGGAGCGCAGACCACAACGCAGCAGCAGACGACGCCCGCCACTACCACTCCGACGCCGCGCCCGACGCCCTCCAAACCGGAGACGGATATTGACGATGACGACGACGTGCTGCGCGTCGAGACCGATTTGACGAACGTCCTCTTCACTGCCGTCGACAGGAACAAACGATTCATCACGACCATCAAGCAGGAAGATATACATGTCTTCGAGGACGGCGTGCAGCAGGAGATTTTCACCTTCCAGCGCGAGACGGACAGGCCGCTCTCGCTCGCTATCCTGATTGACACCAGCGCTTCGCAGGAACGGACGCTGCCGGAAGAGAAATCCGCTGCCCAGCGATTCGTGGATTCAGTCATTCGTCCCGGTAAAGACGAGGTCGCAGTGCTCTCGTTCACGGGCGACACGACGCTCGAACAATCTCTCACGGGAAACGCTTCGCGCGTTCGTCGCGCCATTGATCGCGTCGAATTCGTGCCGCCTTCGGGCTACGTCGGCGGGGGCGTCATCGTCCCCGGCACGCCGCCCATCTCAGGCGGAAACCAGCGTACCGCCGGTTCGACCGCCATCTGGGATGCGATCTGGGTCACTTCAAAAGATGTGCTCTCGGAATCTTCCGATAAGACGCGACGGGCAATCATCCTTATTTCAGATGGCGTGGATACGAGCAGCCAGTATCACTTAAGCGACGCGGTTGACGGCGCGCTCAAATCCGACGCGATCATTTACTCGGTTGGCATCGGCGATAACTTCGTGGATGGTGTTGACGAAGGCAGCCTTCGCAAGATTGCGGAGCGCACGGGCGGTCGCGCCTTCTTCCCGAAAGATGAGACCGACTTGCGCACGGCCTTCGCACAGATTCAGGAAGAATTGCGTTCGCAGTATTTGGTCGCCTACTCGCCGACGAAGAAAACGAAGGACGGCTCTTTCCGTCAAGTAAAAATTGAAGTGGTCAATTCGGAACTTCGCAAACAGAATCTCCGGCTGACCTATCGTCAGGGCTACTTCGCGCAGACCGCCGCCGCTTCCGGCGCATCGCGTAGGCCGTAAATCACTCCACAGTTCAAAGCTCAAAGTCCGAAGTTGAAGACAGGCGTTGCTGTTTTTAACTTCGGACTTTGAACTTTGTATTCCATTTCCTTTTCGCTCTGTTATAATTTCCGCCGTTGGCAGCTTGCAACCTCAACCACCGGTAAGCCGCCCTGCGGTTCGCATAGGAGATGCTCTTGCCCTCTTGGAACGCGCGTCCTTGTCCTATCTCTTGAAGTTTTATCAATGCGACCGTCCATCAGCGCCGCCCCGACGTGCGGGCGCGGACTACACGTCGGGCGGGAAATTAAAGTTTAGAGGTGTCTCGTCTTACTTCAAGGCGCAGTCATCCGAGAGGCTCAACAGTCTTGACCGTCAAGCTCGAAGATATTGAAAAGCGACGCGACGTTTCCCTGCTGCAACTGGAAGCATTAACGGCGCTCGCCACCTCAGCCAGCGCTGGCCGTGAGGTCGAACGCCTCTTTGAAGAGTTAGCCGACTCGATTACACGCTTCACAGATTATCGAACCTGTACCGTCCTGCTTTTTACGGACGAGTCGCCCTTCCACCCGCGCCTTCTTTCCTATTCGGCAAGCGTCCCGGCGGAGTACGCAGAGCGCCTCGCCGCAGGCTCGTACCCGCGCGAAGAGGTTAACAAGCTGATCGCCGACGGCGTGCATATCGAAGTCGGCCAACTCGGTTTCGCAGCCTATTTCCCGCCGCGCCACTATCAACTGCTCGACCGCGTCTTTCCCGAACGCTACAAGACCGACCTTCCGACAGAAGTTCCTGAAGAGGGCGCGCACTGGCACGAGGGCGACGAACTTTTCGTGCCGCTCGCAACGCGCGACGGCGAACCCATCGGCATCATCTCGCTCGACGACCCGCGTTCCGGTCGCGCGCCTGACAGAGAGAGCGTGCTACCCGTCGTCGCCTTTGCGCGGCAGGTCGCACAACTGCTCGCGCGCCAGATGGACGCCGACGCGCTCGCCGAGCAGGTCGAACGCGAAGCTTTAATCAATCGCATCACCCGCGCCGTGCGCCGCACGCTCGACCCGGCAGAAGTCTTTCGCACGGCGGTTGAAGAAATGGGGCTGCACTTGGATATTGACCGTTGCGTGCTGTTCATGCTCGACCGTGAGGCGCGCGTGGCGCGCAACGTTGCCGAGTACGACGCGCCCGGCGTGCAGTCAGCCGGACGCATCTACAGCATTCCGCTGATCCAAAGCCTGCTTGAAAGTGTTCGCGTGCGGGGCGTGCTCGCCTTTGACGATGCCGCCAATGACGAGCGTCTCCGCCCCGTCTATGAAAAGATTTTGAGTAAGCTCGGCACGCGCTCGCTGATGTATGCGGCGATTACAGTCGGCGATGAAATGCGCGGCATGTTTGCCATTTCCAGCGTGCGCGAGCCGAGACGCTGGCGCGAATCCGACATCGCGCTGGCACGCGCCGTCGCCGACCAGACCGGCATCGCCATCCGTCAGGCCGAGTTGTTCGAGATGGTCGCCCGCGCCAAGCAGACTTGGGAAGCGACCTTCGACGCGATGTCCGACGGCATCTTTATCTATGACAACGAACGCCGCTTGGTGCGCGTCAACCGCGCGGGCGCGGCCATGGAATCGCTCTCGCCGCGACAGATTTTGGGTCGCCGCTGTTGCGACATTCTGCGTGCGAGCGATAGCACAGGCTGCATCGTTGAGCGTGCGCTCAAAGAAGCGCGCGGCGTGACCGTCGAATACACGCTCGAAAATTCGGGTCGCACGCTGCTCGTC
>CAXTRQ010000046.1:0-35474 GCA_964246705.1 uncultured Pyrinomonadaceae bacterium | reverse complement strand
GCGTGTTGCTAATTCGATTACGCGTGAAGCCGTGCCTTCCGGCTTATTTACAGGGAAAAGCAAACAACTTTATGATTATCTTTATTCGCTGACACGTGGTGCGGTCGTACCCGCGCGGACGATTCGGGTAACAAGAGAGCGATTAATGAAGGGTTCCGGTATTGGAGCGAAAATCACACTTGAACAGAATATTTCAAGGCTCAAAAGCGTTGGGTTAATTGAGGTTAGAGTTATTGGAGGTGTTCAGGGTGGCAATGAGTACACGGTATTTATGCCTGAAGAGATTACCATACCTAGCCCCCCTAGCCCCCCTAGCCTCCCTAGCGGGGGTCAGAAACTAGGGGGGCTAGGGGGGCTAGTTTCTAGCCCCCCTAGGTATGGTTTAAGTGCAGACGACTCAATCATTTCCGGGGAGCCTCATACTTTTATTAAGACTATAGGGAATGATGATGATGAGGCTTTCGCCGGATTGAACGAAATTTTGAGCGATGCGGTGAGGGAATTGACGGGCAAGGAGGTTACCGCTTCAGACAGCCAAAAGTTTCGCGAACTGGGAGAATTACTAACAACCGAACTTAAAATCGCCGCGAGTAGAACCACCGTTTCAAACGTACCGGCGTTTCTCACAGAACATCTTCGCCGCCGACTCTGGAAAGTAGATAAGAAACAGAATAGGGAAATGCGTGCCGCTGAAGAAACAAAAGCAGCCTCGAATGAAGATGCACACAACTGCCCGGAATGTGGCGGCACAGGTTTCTATTATCCGAATGGTTACGAAGGCGGCGTCGCCAAATGCAGGCATGAGAAGATCGGAGATGGCAACAATACCTGAAGATATGCAAATTATCGAGAAAGAATCGAATGGTGAGCACGAGCAGGTCTTGTTTGGTGAAGACGCGGCAGCAGGTTATCGCGGCATTATCGCCATTCACAGCACCGTCCTCGGCCCCGCCGTGGGTGGAACGCGCTTCTGGAACTATGCGAGCGACGAGATGGCGCTGACAGACGCGTTGCGTCTCTCGCGGGGGATGACGTACAAGAACGCGCTGGCCGGTCTGCCCTTCGGCGGTGGAAAATCCGTCGTGATTGGCGACGCGAAAGACGCAAATCTGGAGGAGTTATTCCGCGCGCACGGGCGGTTCGTCGAAACCCTCGGCGGTCGTTATATTACGGCTGCCGATGTCGGTACGGGGCAGCGCGAATTGGCTTTCGTGCAGAGAGAAACGAAGCATGTCGCAGGACTCGATGAATGTTCCGGCGACCCTTCGCCGTGGACTGGGCACGGGGTCTTCCGTGCGATGCAGGCATCGGCGAAATATGTCTGGGGCAGTGATGAACTTTCGGGACGGACGGTGGCGCTGCAAGGATGCGGGCATGTCGGCTATCACGTTGCCAAAGAATTGCATCAGGCCGGTGCGAAGATGGTGGTGACGGACGTGGACGCGGGTCGCGTCCAGCGCATCGTCGGGGAGTTCGGCGCGCAGGCGGTCTCCTCCGGAGAAATTTACGAAGTTGAGGCGGATATTTTCGCGCCCTGCGCGCTCGGCGGTATCCTCAACGACGAAACCATCCCGCTGCTAAAAGTTCAGATCATTGCAGGGGCAGCCAACAATCAACTGCTTGAAGCACGTCACGGAGAACTTTTGGAGGAACGCGGCATTCTCTACGCACCCGACTACGTGGCCAATGCGGGCGGGGTCATACACGGCGGCTACATCGAACTGCTCGGTCAGTCTCCTGCGGAAGTATCGCAGAAGGTGCACGCCATCTACGACACGCTGCTGAGCGTGTATGACATTGCGAAGACGAATAAAATTCCACCCTCGCGGGCTGCCGATCAACTCGCCGAACAGCGTTTGCAGAGCGAGCGAAAAAAGAATGAGTAGAGACGTGCCCGAGACAGTGAACAATGAGCATGCAGACCTGTCGAGCAGCGGTGCAGAGCGCAGAGAACCGCGATTGATTGACTTGAGCCACATGGTCGAGCACGGGATGGTGACTTATCGTGGACTGCCTGCGCCGGTCATTTGCGATTTTCTCAGCCGGGAAGAATCGCGCAAAATTTATGCGGAGGGGACAGAGTTCCAGATTGGAAAAATCGAGATGGTGGCTAATACGGGAACCTATCTGGACACGCCATTCCATCGCTACACCGACGGCTTCGATTTGTCGCAACTCCCGCTCTCTTCGGTCGCACACTTGGAAGCTGTCCGTCTGCAAGCGCACTGGCGAGAGGGACGCGCCATTGATGTATCTCTCTTGGAGAAAGTCGAGGTGCGCGGGCGGGCGGTGTTGTTCAATACTGGTTGGGACGAGCACTGGGGAAGCGAGCAGTATTTTGATGGACATTCTTTTCTCAAGAGGGAAGCGGCGCAGTATCTAGCCGATGCTGAGGCCGCGCTGGTCGGCATTGATTCCTTGAACATAGATGATACTGAAGATCGCGCAAGACCCGTCCACTCGATACTGCTCGCGGCTGGCATTCCCATTGTCGAGCATATGTGCAATCTCGGTTCTCTGCCCGACGATGGATTCAAATTCTTCGCCGTGCCGGTGAAGGTCAAAGGCTTCGGGACTTTTCCCGTCAGAGCATTCGCGTTAAGCGGCTGACTTTTGTAGTTGAAGAAACAAAGTTCTTACCAGAGACGCGTGGCGCTCTGACTTGAGGAGGTATCACGGATGAACAAGCGACCGGGCGGCGAACTGGCGACGCGTCCGCTGCACTTCATTTGGATTGCCGATTGTTCCGGCTCGATGGACGTGGACGGCAAGATTCAATCTTTGAATACAGCCATCAAAGACGCCATCCCAATCATGCGAGCGGTGGCCGACGAAAATCCAAACGCGCAGGTGCTCATGCGCGCCATACGCTTTTCCAGCGGTGCGCAGTGGCACGTCTCTCAACCCACGGACATCGCAGATTTCAAGTGGGAGGATTTGAACGCCGACGGCGTCACGGACATGGGCAAGGCGCTCACGATGGTTGCCGACCAACTCAAAATCCCGCCGATGACCGACCGTGCGCTGCCTCCGATTCTGGTCTTAATCTCCGACGGCCAGCCGACGGATCATTATTCTGGCGGCATCGAGGCGATTATGAATCAACCTTGGGGACTCAAGGCCGTGCGTATCGCCATCGCCATCGGCAAGGATGCCGACTGCGAGGTGCTGCAAAAATTCATCGGCAACCCGGAATTCAAACCACTGCAAGCGAACAACCCGGAAGCCCTCGTCAGGTATATCAGGTGGGTCTCGACCGCCGTCTTGCAATCGGCCTCGTCGCCCGCCAGCCAACTCGCCAATTCTTCGACGCCGGGGCTGAACGTGCCTATCCCAGCCGTGCCCGATGCAATGCCTTCTTCCGTGGACGATGTCTGGTAATCGAGGTGGCGGGTTGAATGCTCGACACACCACGAGACTGTCAGGATGGCGCGTCGTCGGCCAGAGCGTGCGCGGCGCGGCGCACGAACGCAGAGGGCTTCCCAATCAAGACGCGATCATGTGGCTGCCACTCTCAGGCGCGGGGCTGCCGCTCATTCTCGCCGCGTCCGATGGGCATGGAAGCGCGAGATATTTTCGCAGCGACGCGGGTGCGCGGCTCGCCGTCGAAACCGCAGCCGAGGTCTTGAGCGCGTTCGTCAACGGGCAGGATGATTTCAATAATCTATCCGTCACCAAGCACACGGCGGAGGAATGGCTACCCAGAGCCGTCGTGCGGCGTTGGCGCGAAGCCGTCGCAGAGCATCTGCACTTAAATCCTTTCAACGCCGACGAGAGCGATGCAGTTGAAATCGCGTCCGGCTCATCCGCGACGGCGCGACAAACCGACACGTCAGACTTCATCGCCTACGGAGCGACGTTGCTGGTAGTCGTCGTTTCCGAATCGTTCATTTTATACATGCAACTCGGCGATGGACGCATCGTCTGCGTCTCCGAAAAAGGAGAGGTGACACTGCCTCTGCCCGCAGACGAGCGTCTGTTCGCCAACGAAACCACCTCGCTCTGCGCCGAGGAAGCGTGGCGCGATTTCCGTATCTGCTTCCAGACGATTTCTCAGACGCCGCCCTCTATCATCCTGCTCACAACCGATGGTTATGCGAACTCATTCCGCGACGAGTCGGCGTTTCTAAAAGTCGGGGCGGATATTTTTGAAATGATTCATAACGCCGGACTCGACAGCGTCCGGAATAGCTTGCAGGATTGGCTGACGGAATCCACGCGCATCGGCAGCGGCGACGACGTAACGCTCGGCATTATCTGTCACACAGACGTATTCTCCCCGTCGCCCACACAGGCTTTGCCGGAACAAATGCGAAATGAAGAAATTAAAGATTCCAGATTTGAGATTTGAGATTTTGAATTTTCTGAATCGCTCAACTCTTCGTTTTCCTTGCGCCTTAGCGCGAAACTTATTCTCACGCAAAGACGCAAAGAAGAAGGGCGCTCGTTGAGAAGGAATGTTGAATGAACCAGCTTCTCGAACACGGACAGACTGTGCGTACCGAGGCGTCGGGCATGAACTACGTGGTCGAGAACTTTCTCGGCGGCGGCGGGCAGGGCGAGGTCTATAGCGCGCTGCTGGGCGCGAAGCGTGTGGCGTTGAAGTGGTACTTCCCTGCTTCTGCAACGCCGGAGCAACGCAAGGCTCTGGAAATGCTCGTTAGTCTCGGCGCGCCGAGCCATGGATTTCTCTGGCCTCTGGAACTCACTTCAGCACAGGGCGTGGGCGGCTTCGGCTACATCATGCCTCTGCGCGAGCCGCGCTATAGAGGCATCGTGGATATGATGAAGCGACGCATCGAGCCGGGTTTTCGCGCGCTGACAACCGCAGGTTTAGAACTGTCGCATAGTTTTCTTCAACTGCACACGAAAGGCTTGTGCTACCGCGACATCTCTTTCGGCAATGTCTTCTTCGATGCCGACACGGGCGAGGTGTTGATCTGCGATAACGACAACGTGTCAGTTGACGGGCAGTCGAAAAGCAGCGTTCTCGGCACTCCGCGATTCATGGCTCCCGAAGTCGTGCGCGGCGACGCCGCTCCGAGCACGCAGACCGATCTCTTCTCGCTCTCCGTGCTGCTGTTCTACATGTTGATGATGCATCATCCGCTGGAAGGCCGCAGAGAGTTGGCGATTCGCTGCCTCGATTTGCCCGCGATGACGAAGCTCTACGGCACTGAGCCGGTCTTTATCTTCGACCCCTCGGACGCAACGAACGCGCCGCATCCCGACCAACAGAAAAACGCGTTGGCCTTCTGGGGCTTGTATCCGAAATTCTTACGCGACCTCTTTATTCAATCCTTCACTGACGGCATCCGCGATCCCTTACACGGGCGCGTGCGTGAAAGCGTCTGGCGCGCGGCGATGGTGCGACTGCGCGACTCGATTATTTATTGCGGACAATGCGTGTCGGAAAACTTCTACGACGCGGAGACTCTGGCGGTAAACGGCGGACAGCCCGGCGCGTGTTGGTCTTGTCGCCACCCGCTCAGACTTCCGCCGCGCATCCGCATCGCCAAAAACGTCGTCATGCTCAACCACGACACACAGCTTTTCCCGCATCACGTAGATGATGAGCAGCCCTTCGTTTTCAACCAGCCCATCGCACGCGTGACGCGCAACCCGACAGACCCGAACATTTGGGGATTGAAAAATATCTCCGGCGAAAAATGGGTGACGACTAGCGCACAGGGGACGGTCAGGGACATCGAGCCGGGACGAAGTTTGACGCTGGCAATCGGCACGAAGATTAATTTCGGGCGCGGCGAGGGCGAAATCCGCTTTTGATTGATGAACGAACGCGCGCGCGAGAAACTACATGAGATTATCTTGAGGCACGGCCTCGCGCCGCTCGCCGACGCGCGTCTGTGCGAGAGTCTGCTGAAGGATTATTGCGGGGAACTCAAGAAGGAGATTTTCGTTCTCGTCTGCGCGGTCAGAGAGCAGGTGGCGACCGACCTGCTGACTTCACGCGATGGCTTGCCGCGCGAACTTTTGATGAGTCTTCTCGTCAAGCGTTTGCAGAACAATCTGGCGTTGACCGAAGACGCTTCACAATGGGCGGTCGAGTCTTGGGCGTCTGTGTTAGAAAAGCTGCGCGGCGCGGCCGCGAAACAACTTGCCGATGCTCACGGCGATTTGAGAAGTTGGACAAATGGTGCAGCGAGCAACGGAGCGCAGACGCGCACAGACGCCTTTGACAAAATTGCGAGCGGCATTCTTGGACGATGCGAAAAGAGCGTGCGTGCCATCGCCTTTTCGCCGGACGGCGCGAGCGTCGCGTCGGGTAGTGAAGATAGAAGCGTGCGCCTCTGGCATCTCGAAACCGGCGAGATGAGAATGGTCGGGGAGTGTCGAGGGGCTATCTCGTCCGTCGCCTATTCGCCGGACGGCGCGTCGCTGGCATCTGCTAGTGATGACACCGACGCTGGCTCGCGCCCCTTGATTCGCGTCTGGGATATTTCGTCGGGAGCGATGACGGAAGTCGGGGAGTGCGGTCGCCGCGCTCCGTCGGTCGCCTACTCGCCGGACGGGCGCGTGTTAGTTTCGGGAAGCGCCGATTTTGAAACCAGTCTCCGCCTCTGGGATTTGCAGACAGGTCAGCGGAGAGTCTTCGACGGCGGAGGGTGCGGACTGCCTTCAATCTCCTTCTCGCCCGACGGCGACGCCATCGCCACAGGAGACGGGAATCCTGCGGGTGGGCAGATAAGGGTCTGGAATATTGAGAGCGGGCAGGCGCGCTCGCTCGGCAGGTGCGAGCGGCAGGTGACCTCCGTCGCATTCTCGCCGGATGGCCGCACGATTGTTTCAGGAAGTTGGGACGAGACAGTACGGCTGTGGAATACGCAGGCCGGAGAGATGCGTATCATCGGCAAGGGCTGTTCATACATTTACTGCGTGGCATACTCGCCGGATGGCGAAAGAATCGCCGCCTGCTCGGTTGACGGTAAGATTCGCATGTGGAATGTCGGCGCGGGAAAATCGCGCGTCGTCGGAGAGTGTCACGGCGTCAACTCCGTCGAGTTTTCGAGAAACGGAAAGAGCCTTGCGACCGGAAGCTTTGACGGAACGATTCGACTCTGGGACGCGGCTTAGATCACATCTCAAACGCCGCAGACCGGCTGAAGTTTAAGAGTATTCTTCCTCGCGTCCTGCTTTCTTTGCACCTTTGCGTAAGAATAAGTTTCACGTTGGAGACGCCAAGGCGCAAAGAAAACAAAAGTCGAGTGATTGAAGATTCAAGAATTTCAAATTTCAAATCTTTGGCGGCGGTGCGGGTCTATACTTTTTGATTTAAGAGCGATATGCTTTGTCTGGCATCCCATCAAGCAGGCTATCAATTAATTCCCGGTCGCCGCGCTAACCCACCAGAAATTCCTTGATATGGATTGAATGGGCAAGGCAGTCGGGTCTTACGTTCATCTGAAATGAGCAACCAAAGAGAGATAGACGACGGGCAGCATGACACGAGCCGCATGGCGGAGGGCGACGCCGACAGCAGTAGCACGCCCGCGTCTCAACGCCGGAGCGTCGAGGACGACGCCGGACACGACGACGTTGGATTAACCTCATCCGGCAATTCGTTGCGACAAGTGCCCGGATGGATGTGGCTTGTGGGCAGCTTTGTGGCGCTGGTGTTGTTGGCATCGGTGCTGTTCAGCCTGCTGGCGCGCGAGCCGGGTTTTACGTTGGTCGTGCGCGGCGCAGCGCAGGGCAGCACAGTGTTTGTTGACCGCGTGCGGCGCGGGGTTTCCGCCGCCGATGGAACAATCAGAGTCGAGGGGTTGAAGGCTAAAGAGCATCTCGTCCGCGTTTCGCATGAAAGCTATCCTGATTTTAATAAATCCGTCAGCGGTCAGGACGGCGAGGTGCGTGAGGTCGTCGCGCAAGTGGCGACGAACCAGATTGAATATCATGGGACGATGATGTTGATTCCGGCGGGCGAGTTTGAGATGGGATACAATCAGCCTCCGAACGAGCAACCCGCACACCCGGAAGAGGAACCCGCACACAAAGTCACGCTGCCCGATTTCTACATTGATAAGTTCGAGGTGACGAACAAACAGTACAAGGAGTTTTGCGATCAAATGAGGGGCGGCCAGTATCCTTCCAATCCGTGGTGGGACCAAGATTATTTTAATAGTAAACAGGAGTGGCCGGTCGTCGGCGTCAGTTGGAACGATGCCGCCGCTTATGCAGACTGGGCGGGCAAGAAGCGTCTACCGACCGAAGCCGAGTGGGAAAAAGCCGCTTCGTGGGATGCGTCGACGCAGAGGAAGCGACGTTGGCCGTGGGGCGATGAGCCTGTGGCGCAGGGACATGCCAACCTTGCGACGGATAATTCGGCGAAGCAGGGTCATACGACTAAAGTCGGAGAAATGCCCGACAGCGCGAGTGCCTACGGAGTGCAGGATATGGCGGGCAACGTCCTCGAATGGGTGATGGACTACTACCTGCCATACGAAGGTAATACTCATCCCGACCCGAAGTTCGGGAAACCAAATCTCGTCTTGCGCGGCGGCCATTTCGCGTCGAACCTCGACGACGCGCGGACGACGCGCAGGATTTATTGGGAGCCGAAGTTCTCGGCTGCGAAATTCAATCAGAGCCGTATAATCGGCTTTCGCTGCGCTATCTCGGCTAAGGACTTGAAGCTCCAAGAACAACCGGCGGCGCGCGGTCAGTAGATTCATCAGAGGAAGAATTGATGCGTTCCAGACTATTCCCCCGCGCTCTCTTTACGATATTGCTATGGCTGCCGCTGTGCACGCCGGGCGTGCCAATGGCAAGCGTATCCGCCGCAGGGCAGGAACCCTCTGTGACGTATGACAACCCTGCCAAACCCACTAATCAGACGACCCGGAAGCCTTCCGTCAGAAGGCCGCGCCCACGCTCGAAGGCCACGGGAAGCGCGCCTGTCAGGAAGCCGCTCTTAACGATTCAGTGGCGCGTCTATAAGCAGAAAAAGGATGGGCCGCCGCCGCCCGACCCGGTCAACCCGAACGCCGTCTTTCATCCGGGCGACATGCTCCAGTTTATCGTGACGGCTAATCAGGACGGCTATCTCTACGTCGTGCATGAGAGAGAAAAGGAGGACGGCAAGATTATCGTGCCCGACTCGCGTGTGCGCGGAGGACAGAATTTCGTCAGAAGCAATGAGCCTTACGCACTGCCCGCGCCCGACTGTGCAGACCAAAACCCGCTTAACTGCTTTTACGTGGTGACGAAAGAGCCTGTCAAAGAATTCTACACGGTCATCTTCACACGCAGTCTGGTATTAAACCCTTGGGAACAATTTTCGCTTTCCGGCAACATCCTCAAACGACAGTACCTCGACAACTTGCTCATCAGCTCGAATCAAAAAATCAGAATGGGCAACCGCCCCGCCACTGCGGTCGGCAGCAGTCCCTACGATCTCTACTCGCTCTGGGTCACGAACATTGACGCCAAGGACGACGAGCGGATTGTTTTCCGCGTCCCTATTAACAAGAGCATCGAATGAGGTCTGCCGAAACGCTTCGATGAGATGTTGCAACGGCATGTGCCTCCTACAAGATGTCAACTACCACCCTCGTCATCCGCCAGCCCGGCGACAGTGCGCGCGAACTTGAAATCTCCGGCGAGGAAATTTCGCTCGGACGCGCGCTCGACAACCGGATTTGTCTCGCAGCCGACGCCCAAGTTTCTCTCTATCATGCGGTCATCGTCGTCGACAGGGAAGGCGGCTTCAGCCTCACCGATCTCGGCAGCGACGCGGGGACGACCATCAACGATGAGCCAATCGAATTCACACGTCGGCTGCGAGACGGCGACATCATCCGTATCGGCGAGGCAACTATTGATGTCTACTTCGACGAAAGTCAGACGCCGCCCCACAAACCCGACCGGCAGCCCCGCGCCGCGCCCCTATCTTCCGGTGCAAATCCTGCCACGCTCGCCGTCGGCATTGTCTCCGGGTTGGCTTTGACGATTCTGCTGGCAGGCTTGCTGTACAGCAATCGAAAACTCGACGGCGAAATTGTGCTTGAGAATGTTTCGACTAACGAGCGAGCGCGGGTTGTCGAAGAGACGCCGGTCAAAGCGCCGCCGCCTCGTGCGGAGGAGCGTCAGACAGATACAGCATCGCCGGTCAGCTTCGCTGAAGTCGAACAGTTGTCGGCGAATTTATCCAAGCGCATCTCAGGCCAGAGCGCATATCTCTTCGACCGCGAATTTCTCAATTACGTGCGCGCGCGCACGCGAGATTATGTCGCCGGAGATTATTACGAACGCGCACGCAGCTTTCGTGATGTGATTAATGAAGCGTTCGTCGGCGAGCAGGGATTAGCCGCGCCGCTCGGCTATGTGCTGGCGATGAGCCAGTCACATTTCGGCGCACCGCGCTCGGACGGTGCACAGAGAGAAGCCCACGCGGAAGCAGGCGAAGGACTGTGGCAGATTCCTCCGGCGCTGGCGCGCTCGACCGGATACATCGGAAGATGCGGCGCGACGACGCTCGCGGATGCGGATCAAAAGTGCGCGGCGAGAGTCGCTGCGGCCTACGTGAAATTCCTGACGGTTGATCTCTTCGCGGGAGATTTCGTCTATGCTGTCGCATGTTACGGGATGCCGCCCAGAGAGGCCGCAGAGTTTCGTGACCAACTGCCATCTGATCGCCGCGATTTCTGGAAAGTGTTAAAATCGCCCGCGCAACGCGCCCGCGTCGTGAACTTCTTCGCCGCCGGGGTGGTCGGTGAAAACCCGCAGAAGTTCGGCCTCGCCGCCGATAAGTCGCTCGCAAACCTCTACCCGAAAAATTGAATCATGCACGATGTCATGCTCATTGTTGACGCGCCGGACGGGACGAGGGAAGTCCCTCTGACGTGCGACCGCCTGAGCATCGGGAGCAGCCGGGATTCTTCGCTTTCGATAAATGATGAGGCGCTCGCGCCCGTGCACGCCAGCATTCATCGTGAGGGCGAGCGGCTCTGGATTGTGGACGAGACACGCGGCGGTGAGTGCTACGTCGGCGGCTCAGTTGTTCCACCTTCCGGCGCACCGCTTTCTCACGGAGACGAAATCATTCTCTCCGCGCAGACGAGCATTACAATCAATCTCAGGCAGCGCGCCGAAAGCGTGCAGGCCGCCGGAACAGCACAGTCGCCTTATCTGCATTATGCGGCGCTCGCGCTCGGTGTGCTGGTGACTCTCATCGCCGCCGTCGGCTTCAGTTCTTATGCGCGAAGAGAGGGCAGCACAAGCGACGTTGGAAGAAGACGCCCACCGTCAAAAATTGAAACCGTGAACAGGACAGGCGCGGCAGACTCAAACCTTGCGGCGAACTCGTATGCTGGCTCTGCGGCGGCCTCGAAAGTTTTAGACGCGCACACGGAAGCGATTAACGACAACAACGCCGCGCCGCCCGCTCTCACGCGCGATGGCGCGTCTGCCCTCAACAGTCAACGATACGCAGCCATGTCAGAGGCCGAGCGCGCCAACTTTGTCGCGGAGCGAGCGCAGCACATCGCGCGTAGCATCGGCAACCGCGACGGCCACGCCTTCAGCCCCGAAGCGCTTCAGCGAATCAAGAACAACGTGGATGGATATGCCAGCCGCGCGCGCCTCGCCCCGACGGGCGGGTGCAGGTTCGGTCAGAGTTTGCAGACGCTGTTGGAGCGCGGCAGCCAGTCCGCTCCGTTCATCAACCGCGCGTTCAATGAAAAAGGTTTGTCGCCGGTCGTCGGTCTGTATCTGGCGATGATTGAATCGGAATACTGCGCTTGCCTGACCAGCCCGACCGGGCCGAAGGGCATGTTCCAGTTCACGCGCGCGACGGCCAGAACTTACGGCCTGAACGTGATTGAGCCGGAAGAGCGCTGCCTGCCGGAAAAGGCCGCGCCTGCCGCCGCCGGGTACATGAAAGCCCTCATCGGCAGATACGGCACGGGGCCGCTCAGCGTGCCGCTCTCCATCGCCAGCTACAACAGCGGCGAGGGCGACCTCAGTCGCAATCTTTTCAAAGCCCTCGACGCCGTCCGCACTTCCGACAATCCCGAGAGAAGTTTCTGGACGCTCGTCGCCAACGAAGATAAGCTCACAGACCAGTTTCAGCGTGAGAATATTAAGTACGTGCCGAAATTTTTCGCCGCCGCCATCATCGGCGAGAACCCGCGCGTCTTCGGAGTCGAGATGGAACCTCTCTCAAGCTATTGAATCATCCCCAGCGCATGCCCCCGGAAATTACACTGACGATCTACGACGAGACGGGACGAGAGCGGCAGGCGCGCTTTCGAGCGAGCCGTCTGACCATCGGGCGTCTGCTGGAAAATGATCTCGTCATCGAAGACTCAAATCTCGCGCTCCGTCACGCCGTCATCGAGAATTTCGACGGCGAAGTTTTACTCTCCGATTGCGGGACGGAAAATGGAACGCTCGTCAACGGCATCAGGGTCAGCCGCCCTGTCAAACTCCGCGACGGAGACGTGCTGACACTGGGCGGCTCGACAGAGATAACAATTCAGTTTGATGACGCGCCTTCAGAGTCCGTCGCAACATGCTCGACTGAGAAGCAGACGTGGTATGCCTCACGTCCGGTTCTAGTGGTCTTGCTGGCAGCTTTGCTCTTAACAACTCTGCTGTCCGCAATCCTGATTGTTCGCAGAGACGGAACGCAAAGAGATAGCTCGCCGGGCGAGACAAATGCGGAAAGGGGGAATGGGCCAGAAAGCTCGGACGAGAGCGGCACGCACGCCAGCCCCAGCGTGCCTATTAATCAAGCGGGCGTCGCAATTGATTCGCCGGAGAGTTCCGCGCCGGGCACGTTCAATCCTGAAGAGATTGAGAAACATGCGTTGAAGGTGATGCGCGAAATCAGTAACGATCCAAACCCGACCGTCTCACGCGAAGTCGTGAACCGCATCGGCGAGAAAGTGAAAAGTTATCGAGGGTCGTCCGGCTTGCGGGATGAGCTACGCGCCCTTAATCCGCGCGGCATGGCGCAACTGGACGAGGCGGCGAAACGTAGCGACATAAAGTTGGCGCTCGTCGTCTATGCGGCACTAGCGAAGATGGAGAGCGAGCACGCGGGCGGCGATCCGTTGGAAGTTGCGCGCGGCATGTTGCCGACGCTCGCACGTCTGCGCGGGATTTTTAGTACCGAACTCGCCAACGATAGCCTGCTGATTATCGCGGGTTACAACGAAGGACAAGTTGGCGCGACGCATCCTCTGCAAACAAGAATATTTGAACTGACGAGAAGCCAGCCCGATAGTCCCGCGACCATTCGCACCGTCTGGTATTTACATGAACACAACAAACTCAGCGCTGAATCTTACGACCTCGTACTGCGCTTCCTCGCCATCGGCGTCGTCGCCCAAAACCCGCGCCGGTTCGGTGTGGATGCACAGCCACCTGCATTGTGATGAGAGGCGAGCTTTTGAGCGGTGGGGAGTCAGGGCTAAAAGTTTTCCACAGGCACTTAAAAACCGGCTCTTCATAGCTTTACATAAATTGTCCGGGAATAATTATATTGACAATCAAGCACGTCAGCCATATCCTCTGCGTGTGTTTTTATCCTATGCCTTCCTGCTGACAAAGCCTCGTCGAGGCAGTCTCATTTAATCTGACAACTAGGGTATTTGAGATTTGCCACCTGCGCCGTCTTCAGGATTTCGATATTTCAATGCTGCGTCTTAAACGGCTCTGACTTCCAACCAACCGGACGTTTTATCGAACGGAGAGAAATAGTCAGAGGATGCCGGATCGTCTATGAGCAGGTATCGCAAAATCGTATGGAACGAGGGGATGCTCCTCTCGCCGCAACATTTTCAGCAGTGGGATAATTATTACGAATCCCTGCTCAATGCCCGTGTCAACTTACTAGCGCCTTATCAGTGGGGCATCCTCGATTTACAGTTGAACCTCGAAGCCGTCCAGAACGGGAGGGTGGAATTGGAACGCTGCCGCGCCGTCATGCCGGATGGCCTCTGGATCAACGCGCCGGAGGTGGATGCCGCTCCGCTCGCCCGGCCCATTGAAGACCATTTTCCTTTCGGCGCGGAAAGTTTGGACGTGCATCTCGCCATCCCTGCCAAGCGTGCGGGCGCAGCCAATTACCAGACAAACGGTAGCACACCCGACCAGCGTTATCGTTACTGGCAGGAGTCAGACCTCGTCGCAGACGAAATTACGGGTAAGAATGAACAGCCGCTCTCCTTCGCCCGCAACAATTTATGCCTGCTCTTCGGAAAAGAACCACGCGACGGTTACAGCGCCATCAAAATCGTCGAACTGGAACGTACCGGCACAGGTCAGCTTGCCGTCTCCAAATCTTATATCCCGCCGATACTCAACATCACGGCCTCGCCGTGGCTGGTCAGCATGCTGCGCGAGATCATCGAAATTTTGATCACTAAAAGCAGTTCGCTCGCCGAGCAACGGCGGAGGCGCGGGGCTTCGCTGGCAGATTTCAACACGTCGGAGGTGGCGGTCTTCTGGCTGCTCCACACGGTCAATTCGGCGATTCCGGTACTGTCTCACTTGTCGCACACGCAATCGCCCGCGCAGCCCGTGCATCCCGAACGCCTCTATGTGATGATGGCTGAACTGGTCGGCAAGTTGATGACCTTTATCACCGACCGCCATCCAAAGGACATCATCAGTTACGATCACGAAAAGCTCTACATCACGTTCAGCCAGTTGCGTAAGCTGCTGCGCGATTTGCTGGAAACTGTGATTCCGACCAGATGCAAGCAAATACCTCTGGAGAACGTGCGCGAGTCGCTTTACAAAGGGCGCGTGGAGGACAGCCGACTGCTGAAAAACGCGGCGTTTTATCTCGGCGTGAGCGCACAGATTCCCGAACAGAAGTTAATCGAGCGCGTGCCGCTCGTCGTCAAGCTGGCGTCGCTCGATACGATTGACATTATTATCGAATCGGCGCTGCCCGGCGTGGCGCTCACGCATTCCTCGCCGCCTCCGGCTCCGATTCCTTTCCAACTCGGATTTCACTACTTCAAACTTACTCCCAGCGGTATCCACTGGGACAAAATTCTCGGCTCGCAGACGCTCGCCGTTTACGTGCCCGAAGAACTCAAGGACGAGAAGGTTGAGATGTACGCGGTGACACCCTGAAGCGTCGAGCGGTGTTTGGAGAGGGCGACCGCAATCGGGAAATTATGCAGAGCGTAACCACAGACAAAAGCACACTGGTCAGCCGCCAGCGCCGCGCGCGCTCGAATAGCGACCTCGTCAGTTTGTCCGCTCCGGTGCTGCAACTGGTGTTGAAACTAAAAGCGGAGATTATGACGCCGTCGGCTGAACTGCGCCCGTCGTTCGAGCGCATGCTTGAAGAGTTGGAGCAGCGCGGCAAGACTTTGCGCTACGGCGAGCAGCAGGTGCAGGCAGTCAAGTTTGCGCTCGTGGCCTTCGTTGACGAGACGATGCTGACGGCTAAATTTCCGCGCCGCGAGGATTGGGAGAAATATCCGCTTCAACTCAAACTTTTCGGTGAACACCTTGCGGGCAACAAATTCTTCGACCGTCTCGAAGAACTTCTCAAACAGGGCAATAGTGAATTGGACGTGGTCGAGGTCTATTATCTCTGCCTGCTGCTTGGTTATAAAGGCAAATATAAATTCTTTCTCGAAGTGCCATTGAAAGGCGTCATCGAAAACGTCGCCGAGCACCTGCGCCGCGCGGGGCGGCTGAGAGAGGGCGAGTTGTCGCAGCGTTGGAAGGCGACGGATCAGCCAGAGCTTCCGCAGCAGACAGGTCTGCCGCGCTGGATTAAAACGGGCGGCATCGTCGGCTTCGGACTCCTCCTGCTGCTGTTCGCGCTGTTGAACTTTTTGCGGACGAGCGATCTGTATGCGGTCAAAGAACAACTCCTGCATTAGAAGTTTTCACGACGTGGGAGTAGTAGTTATCCCGGTTGAGCGAACTGCTGACACTCAACTGAGATTTGCTTTAAGAAACGGCGTTATGAAATCCCCGACTGCTAGCCGCTGCTTCTTCACCAGTAGCCTTCCATGTTGGGCCTGCGCTGACTCTTTTTAAAAACTCATTGCAAGCATGAAAGACGCGTCACCTCAAATATTGAGAGTGTGAAGAAAAATGTCTTCGTTCGGCGATCAGATTAAATCGGCACTGACGTTTGCGGTGCTCTCGTCGCTTTACGGCATCGCCAGTCTCGTCATCTGGTTCGGCGGCGAAGCTTTGGGTTTCGGCATCGCCGCGCGTTTGAGCGGCATCGTCATCCTGATTCTGACGTGGCCGCTCGCATTTGTTCTAAGACGGCGCGCGAAAAAGCCCGACGCCGAAAATCAGGCCGCGCCCGCCGCGAGCGAGGCGGAGGCCAAACCATTAGCGGGAAAGAAAACGCCGCCGCCGCCCGCTTCGGCCTTCGATGAACTGACGCGCAACGCAGAAGAGGCCGTGCAATGGTTGCGGAACCGGCGTATCTACGGCGCGAAGTCGAAAGATGCGCTCTACAAATTGCCGTGGTTCTTCGTCGCCGGCCCGCCTTCGAGCGGTAAGACTTCTCTGCTGTTCGCCTCCGAGTTCAACTTTCAGACGCTTCCGCGCCAGCGCAGCACAGAGTTGAGCAGCGTGCGCCCGACGCGCCATTGCGAATGGCGGATTGCAGACGAGGCGGTTTTTCTCGACACGGCGGGTCGTTATCAAAACGACGGCCCGGCGCGCGAAGAGTGGAAGGCACTGGTCGAGATTGTCGGCAAGCATCGCAAGGCGCGACCGCTCGACGGCTTTCTCGCCATCGTCAGCGCGGACAAACTGCTACACGGCATGACCGAGGGCGAGATTGAACAGCAGGCCAAGACGCTGCGCGCACGTCTCGACGTGTTAGCCGAGCAAGTGCAGATGCGCTTTCCGGTCTATCTCGTCTTCACACACACGGACATGATGCTCGGCTTCGGCGAATTTTTTACGGCTTCGACGAATGCAAAAGGTGAAGCGCACGAGGAAGGCAGAGAAGAGGTCTGGGGCATTACGATTCCGCTCGAAAAGTCTGAGAACGCGCAGGCGCTTTTCGATGCCGAGTTCGATTATCTATATGAATCTCTGATGCGCCAGAGGCTCGCACGGCTCGACGCTCCCGCGACGCCCGAAAGGCAGTTGCGAACCTTCGACTTTCCGCTTCTCTTCGGTGACGCGCGCAACAAGCTCGGCCTTTATATCTCGCATCTGTTCCGCCCCAACCCGTTTAGCGCAAGCCCTCTGATGCGCGGGTTCTATTTCACGGGAATAGTTAAAGACGCGGGCGCGAAGACCGGAGCCACGCGCGAGAGCGCGGAGTCGAACGGTGGCGGCTCGTCGCCTCCTCCGCCGCGCGAGCCTTTTTTTGCGGCGAAATTTTTCAGAGAAGTACTGCTCGCGGATAAAGACCTCGCCGCTACCTTTCTCGCCACAGAACGGCGCGTCGCGCCCGTCAGCAAGGCGCTCATCGTCGCGCTCGCCGCGCTTCTACTACTGCTCTCTATGGGCACGCTCGTCTCTTTCTTCAAAAATCGCGCGTTCGTCGCCGATGCGGTCGCACGCGGCGCGCTGGTCAACAAGATTACGCGCGACGACGCGGGTCGAGACCCGCTAACGAAAGACCCCGCGCAGACGCGCAAGGAATTAGAAGCCGCCGACTCGTTGCGCGAAACGCTCAAGACTCTGGAAGATTACCGCGATAATGCGCCGCCGCTACTGATGCGCTTCGGCCTCTACTCCGGCGATTCGATTTATCCGTCGCTACGCGCCATCTATTTCGATTTAATTGAGCAGCGTTACGCGAAGCCGACCGTCCGCCTGCTCGAACGCGACCTCCGCGCCTTCACCGCCGGGACGCCTGCGAATCAGAGCGACACGCCCGCCGCGCAGGCGAACATAAAATCGCCGGCGACCGTCACAGCAACGGCGAAAGCATTACCGGCAAAGCCAGCAACAGCAGCGAACGCAGCGACGACCAACGCAGCAGCGACGACGGCGGAGACCATTACGCCGCCCGTCGCTTCGGAAGAAGAACTGGGGCGCAACTATGACCGGCTCAAAGCTTACCTGATGCTCGCCGATGCGACGAAAGCCGAGCCGACTTTTCTCGACGCGCAGTTAATCGAGTATTGGAAACGCTCTGCGCCCGATAGTGAAATTATCTCGCAGCAGCAGTTGGAGTATTACGCCACGCAGTTGAGCGACCCGCAAGCCCCGCACATCAAAGTCGACGACCGGCTCGTCGCCGATGCGCGCAGTAAGTTGATTGCTTATCCGGCGGTCAATCGTTTCTACAAACGCATCACGACGGAGGTCAACCTGAAGGTGCGCGCCGTCAGTCTCGACACAATTCTTGAGGGCAGCGGGCGCGGCGTGCTGACGGGCACGCATACTGTGCCGGGGAGTTTCACACTCGAAGGCTATCGTGAATATATGCGCGAAGCGTTGGAGACGGCGGCGCGTGAGATCAGTAAAGACGATTGGGTGATGGGTGCGGCGTCGGGCGCGAGCGCAAAGAACGCGAGCGCGGATACGGGCAAGCTCCAAAAGATGTACTTCAACGAATATACGGGGCAGTGGCGCGAGTTCGTCAAGGGCATCAGCGTGCGCGACTACCGGACGAAGGCCGACGCGGTCGAGACGCTGGCAATCATGTCAAAAAGTGATTCCCCGCTTGAGCGCGTCGTGCTCGCCGTCGAGTATCATACGAATCTTTCGAGCAAGAATCAGAGCGGCGGCATTATCAATTGGTTTAAGAATCTGTTCTCGCGCCAGCGCAACGCCGGGACGGACGGCGCGAGCGAGCCTGAGCGAGAGTTTCGCCCGCTCTTTGATTTCGTCTCGACCGAAGGAAAGAAAGAGAATGCTTCCGCGTTGGCCCAGTATCGCGCCACGCTCGGACAGGTACACGACCCGCTCGAAGGCGCATCGCAAACACAGTTGGATCAGACGGCGAAGACGCTGATGACCGGGCAAGATGAAATTGGTTTACAGAAAGCCGAGCAGACGGTGGTGGCTCTGCTCGACAATTTCAAACAGACGGCGGCGGGCGGCGACGTGGCCGCCTTGCTCAAGCAGCCGCTCGATAATTTGCGCGCACTGCTCTACGGCAGCGGCTACGCGCAAATTCAGAAAATCTGGCGCGAGCAGATTTACCCGAAAGCGCACACGCTTGAATCCGGCTTCCCGTTTGCCGAGACGGGCGAAACCTCCGTCGCAGACCTCTCGCGTTTCCTCAATCCTGAGAACGGTCAGTTCACCACCTTCTTTAACAATCAACTCGCCGACTCGTTCGACGATGTTGAGGGCGAGTGGAAACTGAAAGAGTCGGGCGCGTTTAAATACTCGAAGGAGTTTGTTAAATACCTGAACGATGCGCGGCGTCTGCGTGAAGCTCTCTTTCCGAACGGGGGAGCGCAGCCAGCGGTCGGCTACGTGCTCGAATTGCAGCCCGCCACGGATGCCGACGTGATTTTTGAAATTGACGGCCAGCGCATCGAGACGGGCAGAGCGACGCCCGCTCCTTTCCTGTGGCCTCCGCAGGGCGGCGCGGCGACGGGCGCAGTCATCAAGCTGCTGCCGAAAGCCGAGAAAGCCGAGATACCGACGCCGCTCGCCTTCACCGGAGAATGGGGCGTGCTCAAAATGTTCGCCGAAGGGAATCCCAACAAGACGGGCGACAAACAGTTCGCCCTCACTTGGAAACTTGGCGCGGCCTCCGTCCACGCCACGCTCCGCACGGCGAGCAGCAGTCATCCGTTTCAGTTGAATCTGTTCGCCAAAATGCGTGCGCCGCGCAGCCTGTGAGACGAATGGCGCGCGGCGGCTCCGCGTGTAGAGTTTTTATTCGAGGGGGAAGTTAGTTAAGGAGAGTCTCTAAATGTCGTCAACAGTCGAAGCGACATATTCCTCGCCCTATCCGGCTTTGATTGATCTCGAAGCCCTGCTCGCGCCGGTTCCGGGCGAGAAGGCGGCTGGCGAAAGCCTGCGCTATTCAGGCGTGTACGACGAGATAAGGGAAGCCCGGCGAGCCGACGAGCGTCTTGAGCAGGGCGATTGGAAGCGCGAGTTTAAACTAGCCGACTGGCTGCTCGTCGAACGACTCGCCACGGATGCGCTCACACACCGGTCGAAAGATTTGCAAGTTTGCGCGTGGCTGAGCGAGGCGCTGGTCAAGTTGTACGGGATGCTGGGACTGCGCGACGGTTTGCGTGCGCTGCGCGGTCTGCACGAGCGGTACTGGGACAACTTCTATCCGACGATGGAAGAGGGCGATTTGGAAGCGCGCGCGAATACGCTGGCGTCGGCGGATCGCTGGTTGAGCATGGCGCTTCGAGAATTGCCTTTGACGAAAAACAATCTCGGCGAGAATTACAGCTTTTACCAATGGGAGGCCGCCAAGCGATACGACATTCCCGAAAACCTCGAACAGCTTAGCGCGGGCGACGCGATGCGTATCCAGCAACTCAAAGAGTTGGCGGCGCAGGAAGGAATGATTACAGGCGAAGATTGGCGCAAGGCCAAGAACGCGACGAGCCGCGATTTTTACGAAGAGATCAACGCCCTGCTCCACGAGTGCGCGCTGGAATTCTCTGCGCTCGATGGCGTCGTGGATGAAAAGTTCGGAAGCCTTTCGCCGGGACTCAGCACTCTCAAGAATACGCTCGAAGAGATGCGATTCCTCGTCGAACGCATCGTCAAGGAGAAGCGCATCAGCCACCCGGACGCCGTCCCGCCCGTTTCCGCTCCGGTAGAGACGCGAGGCGCAAACCAGCGGGCAAGCGCTTCTGTCAACATTCTTGCCCAACCTCATATCGCAAAGGAGAGCGCGATGAACGGCACGACCGGCGAGCATATCCAAACACGCGAAATGGCCTTCGCACGGCTGGCTGAAATCGCAGACTTTTTTCAGGCGACCGAGCCACACAGCCCGGTCTCGTATCTCGTACAGCGCGCCGTCCGCTGGGGACAGATGCCACTTGAAATGTGGCTCGCCGAAGTCATTAAAGACGGCGGCGTGCTCGGCGAACTGCGCGAGACGCTCGGTCTCAAACGTCCCGCCGGGGAGCCGTCAAATGAAGGCGACGGATGACGAGTTATCGCAAACAACAAACCCGGCGCTGCCCGACCGAGGGCGTGACCGGAACGAACGACCCTCTCGCTTTTTTAACCACGCCGGTTGAGCCTTAACCGCGCACCGAGTCTTCGGACAATCAGGAAAGGAATCGCTCATGCCCAAAGAAGAAAGTACGCAAAACTGGATTACTCGCAATCGTCCGCCCCGCGTGCACATCACCTACGACGTGCAGATCGGCGACGCCATCGAGATGAAAGAGATACCGTTCGTCGTCGCCGTGCTCGGTGACTTCTCGCAGAAGTCGGCGGGAGAATTGAAGCCGGTCAAAGATCGAAAACTAATCGAGATTGACCGCGACAACTTCGATCAGGTACTGGCCGGGATGAAACCCAAGCTCGATTTCTCAGTGCCGAACACGCTCGGAGGAGACAGCCCCAACCTGGCTTTCCAAATGACCTTTGAGAAGATGGAGGACTTTCATCCAGATAAAGTCGCCGAAAATTTCGAGCCGCTCCAAAAACTGGTTGAGATGCGTCGACGCCTCTCCGATCTGCTCTCGAAGATGGACGGCAATGAGACGCTCGAAACATTACTGGCAGACGTAATGAAACACACAGAGCAGCAAACTTTGCTTAAAACATCTCTCCACCTCAACCCCGCTGACGGCGACAAACCCCCCGACAACTGAGATTAACGCACCTTCCACAACCGGCAATGCCGCCGTAGGAGATAAGCCGACTGAGGTTAACGCATCTTCTGGAACCGGCAATGCCGCCGTAGGAGATAAGCCGAAGGAGAAGGAGAATTAAAATGGAGAAGGACAAAAAACCCGCAACAACCAACACGGAAAAAGATTCCGTCACACCCCCCACACAAGATACGACAGACGCCGGCGCTGTTCTTCTTAAAAAAATCCTCAGCGACGGTCGCCTCTCGCGCGAGACTGATGACGAAACGCAGAAGACAAATGCTAAGCAGATGATTGGCGAATTCGTCAACATGATTACCAAGAAACACTCGGGCACGTCGGCGGAGGTGGTGGAAACCATCAACAGTTACATTAAAGAGATAGACGCTAAGCTGACGGCGCAACTCAACGAGATTATGCACCATCAGGACTTCAAGGACCTCGAAGCCTCTTGGCGCGGCCTTCAACATTTAGTGTTCAACTCCGAGACGGGCACGATGCTCAAGATTCGTGTCTTCAACATCTCGAAGGATGCCTTACGCAAGGATTTGGAGAAGGCCACGGATGTTGACCAGTCAGCGTTGTTCAAGAAAATCTACGAGGAAGAGTACGGCATGCTGGGCGGCCAGCCCATCGGCGTGATGATTGGCGACTATGAGTTTCGCAATCACCCGGAGGACTTGGGTCTGCTGAAAAACATCTCGCACGTCGCCGCCTCCGCGCACGCGCCCTTCATCACCGCCGCTTCGCCCGAACTGTTCGGTTGGGATACGTTCACAGACCTCATTGATGTGCGCGACCTCGCTAAGATTTTCGACCGCGTTGAGTATGCCACATGGCGCGCGTTCCGCGATTCGGATGATTCGCGCTACGTCGGCCTCTGTCTGCCGCACACGCTGATGCGCCTGCCCTACGGCGAAAAGACCAGCAAGACCGAGACCTTCAAATTCGAGGAGGACGTGGACGGGCGCACTCACAAGAAGTACCTCTGGGGCAACGCCGCCTATGCTTTTGGCACGCGCCTGACCGACGCCTTCGCTAAGTATCAATGGTGTGCGGCGATTCGCGGCGTTGAGGGCGGCGGTGTCGTGCAGGGCTTGCCGACGCACACCTTCACGACCGACGAGGGCGATGTGGCGATGAAGTGTCCGACCGAAATCGCCATCACCGACCGGCGCGAGAAAGAGTTCTCAGACCTCGGATTCATTCCGCTCGTCCACTGTAAGAACGAGAACTACGCGGCCTTCTTCGGCGCGCAATCGGCGCAGAAGCCGGTCAAGTACGATAGCGAGTCCGCCAACGCCAACGCGCGGCTCTCGACGCAGCTTCAGTACATCATGGCCGCCTCGCGCTTCGCGCATTTCATGAAAGCGATGATGCGCGACAAGATCGGTTCGTTCATGTCGAAGGAAAACTGCTCGAACTATCTCAATCGCTGGATCAGCAACTACGTGCTGCTCGACGATACGGCGGGACAAAGTTTGAAGGCGAAATATCCGTTGAGAGAAGCGCGCATAGATGTCACGGAAGTGCCGGGCAAACCCGGCGTCTACAAAGCCGTCGCATTTCTCAAGCCGCACTTCCAGCTTGATGCGCTGACCATCTCGCTGCGTCTGGTCGCGGAGCTTCCGCCCCCTGCTAAATCATAAGCGCCGCGGCGACCGTAGCGAACGATAAACGCCGCCGGTCGCGTCTTCGTCGGCGCGACCGGGAAGTTCAGTGCACCAGTTTCACCCTACTTCTTTGGAGGAAGAAAAAAGTTATGGCAAACATATTTGTGAAGTTTGATGGAATCGAAGGAGACAGCAACGTCAAAGCGCACGCGAAAGAGATTGAGGTGCTTTCGTTCAGCATGGGCGCGTCGCAGCCAGTCGCGGGGACTCCCAGCCAGTCGGGCGGCGCGACGAGCGCATCTGTGCGTTTCAGCGAAATCTCCATCGCCAAATTTGTGGATTCGGCGACCCCACTGCTCTACAAATTCTGCGCGGCGGGCAATCACATCAACACGATTACTTTCAGTTTCCATCGCGCCGCGAAGGATGGGGAGACGGTCAAGTATCTCGAAGTCAAACTGACCAACACGATCATCTCGAATATCAGCACCGCCGGTTCGGGCGGCGAGGATTTACTGGTTGAACACCTGTCTCTCAACTTCGGCAAAATCGAAACCACCTACACCGAACAATTGAGAGCAGGCGGCGGCCAGTCCGGCCAGAAGCCTTTCAGCTTCAATCTTGAGACGCTCGAATTAGGCTAGAGCACACGACGCCCCGGACAAGCGCAAAATTACAAGGTCAAGCAGAGACACGAGCACCGACACTGAACGATTCCTTGTGCCTCTGCTTAACCGGGCGCACCGATGACCTTGCCGCCTTACGGCGACGGGCGACGCCTCGAATAGATGCTTCAGCCGCACGGGCGGCCATGCCTATTGTGTGCATGGAAGGGACAAGCATTGCCGCGAACAGAAAACGAATCTGACATTGTTCCGTCGCTGCTCGACCGCCTGACCGGCGAGCCGGAACTGACGGACGCTCGCCACGTCAGCCATGCTCAGCAGTTGCGAACACTCAAGCAATCAATCAGGCGTGACCTTGAGTGGATGTTCAATACACGGCGCACGAGTGGGTGGCTACCCGCCGAATTCAAGGAATTGAATCGCTCGTTGGCGGTTTACGGGCTGCCGGATTTCACCGATTCGAGCATTCACAGTTCGGCCGATGGCCTGCGGCTCGCGCTCGAAACCAGCATCCAGACTTTCGAGCCGCGCCTTCGTAATACGGTCGTCACGTTCGATAAAAAGCTCGAAGCCGTGCGCGGCGTCTGCTTTCATATTGACGCGCAACTTTATGTCGAGCCGGACAACGTGCCGGTGACATTCATCACGACGCTTTTTCTCGGCAGCGGGACATACAGCGTTCAAGAGAAACAATGAACGACGAATTGCTCGAATATTATGAACGCGAGTTGGGATTCCTGCGCCAGCTGGGCGACGAGTTTGCACAGAAGTATCCGAAGATAGCTTCGCAACTGAAGCTCAGGCAGAACCGCTGCGACGACCCGCACGTTGAACGGATGATCGAGGCGTTCGCTTTTCTCGCCGCGCGCGTTCATCTGAAAGTTGACGATGAGTTCCCGGAAATCACCGAGTCGTTTCTCAATATCCTGTATCCGCACTACCTGTCGGGGATACCCTCGATGTCCATCGCGCAATTCACGCTCGATCCCGAACAGGGCATGCTCACGTCCAGCTACACGGTCGAGCGTGGGACGCCGCTCTACTCGCGCCAGACCATTCAGGAAACGCCCTGCCGCTTTCGCACATGCTATCCCGTCACGCTCTGGCCGCTCGAAGTCGTCGAGGCGACGATTAAATCGCGCGACCCCGTAGACACACGCGGCAAATGGTCAAGCGCGGAACTGCGCCTGAGCCTGCGCTGCTTTAGAAATGCGAAGTTATCCGAATTGAAAAAGGGCGGCGTGAAGGGAAAGGGCGAGCCGATTGAAAGCCTGCGGTTTTTCCTCAACGGAGGGGCGAAACTCGTCTACGAACTTTACGAGATTATCTTTAATAACACGACGGGAATCATGTTGACCGACCCAGCGCCGCGCAACGGCGGGCTGTCAATCGTCTCGCTTCCATCTACCAACATTAAAACCGTCGGCTTTAAAAACGACGAGGCCATGCTGCCCTACACCGCGCGCTCATTCCCCGGCTATCGTCTGCTCTCGGAGTACTTCGCTTTCCCAGACAAGTTTCTTTTCTTCGACGTGACGGGAATTGACCGTGCGGCACTCGCCGGTTTCGGCGAACGCTTGGACATCATATTCGACCTGCGTAGCGTCGCGCCGCTCAGCGCGCCGCTTAAACCGCAGACTTTCCAACTCGGCTGCTCGCCCATCATCAACCTCTTTCCGAAAATCGCCGAGCCGATTCACCTCTCGCAACGCCGGCACGAGTATCACGTCGTGCCGGATATTCACAGGCAGTCGGCGACCGAAATCTACTCGATTGATTCGGTCTCGACGGCCAGCCCTTACCAGCAGCAATCGCGCCGCTTTCATCCTTTCTACTCGTTTCGCCATGCTCTCGAAGACGAGAAAGATGCGACCTTTTGGTATTCGACGCGCAGGCCATCGCAAAAGCCGGATGATCGTGGGACGGAAGTCTATCTCTCGCTCGTGGATTTAGAATTCGACCCGCACCTTCCGGCAAACGAAACCATTACCGTGCATACGACCTGCACAAACCGCGACCTGCCGAGCAAGCTAATTGTCGGTCATAAAGACGGAGATTTCGAGGTTGAGTCATCTGCGCCGATTTTGCCCGTGGTCGGGCTGAAGAAACCAACGGCTCCGAACATTCGCCCGCCCTTGCGACAAGGTACGCAGTGGCGTCTCATCTCCCATCTCTCGCTCAATCACCTCTCACTGTTTTCAAACAGTGAGAGCGGCGAGCCGGAAGCCCTGCAAGAGATTTTGTTGCTCTATGATTTCATGGATTCAGAGGCGACGCGCAAACAGATTACGGGCATTGATCGCTTGCGAACACGCCGCATCCCCCGGCGTATCGGTTCGGGTATCGACAGGGGCATCGTGCGCGGCGTCGAGGTGACGATTGAGTTCGACGAAGAACAGTATGTCGGCAGCGGCGTCTTTCTGTTTGCGACCGTGCTGGAACGCTTTCTTGGGTTGTATGCGTCCGTCAACTCGTTCATTCAACTCGTGGCGAAGACTAGGCAACGCGAAGGAAATATGAAGAAATGGAAACCGAGAGCAGGGAGCCAAGAACTGGTCTAGCCGCCCTCCTTTTCGATGAGGCGTTCCGCTTCGACTTCTTTCAGGCGGTACGCATTATTGAGAGGCTCTACCCGGAGCGCAAACCCGTCGGGCACAGCGGCAATCATCCGCAGCATGAAGCGGTGCGTTTTCGCACCTACCCGTCGCTCGCTTTTCCGCCCAGCCAGATTTACGAAATCACAGACCCGGACGGAAGAACGGAGATACCGCTTCAGCCGGAGACGACGCCGCCAATCGAGATGACGGTCGCCTTTATGGGCTTGACCGGGCCGCTCGGCGTCCTCCCGCATTACTACACGGAACTGCTGTCCGAACGCGCGCGACAGAAAGACAAGAGGCTGTGGGACTTTCTCGACCTCTTCAACCATCGCATAATCTCGCTCTTTTATCGCGCGTGGGAGAAGTATCGCTTTCCCGTCGGGTACGAGCGCGACCGCTCGGATGATTTCACAGAGTATCTTTTCAATATCATCGGACTGGGCGGCGTGGAGATGCGCGGCGACCAGCTTTACGTGCCGGACGAAGTTCTGATCTACTACGGCGGGCTAATCACGCAACACCCGCGCTCCGCCACCGCGGTCGAAGCGATACTCGGCGACTATTTCAACATCCCCGTCACAGTTCAGCAGTTTCAAGGACAGTGGCTCGATCTGGACGAAGAAGACTACACGCGGCTCGGCGAGGCCAACCACGCGCTCGGCATGACGACCATCGCCGGCACGCGCGTCTGGGATTACCAATCGAAGTTTCGTCTGAAGTTCGGGCCGCTCACCATCAAACAGTTCAGGAGTTTTCTGCCCGTCGGCTGGTTCTTCAAACCGCTCATCGAGATGGTGCGTTTCCTCGTCGGGCTGGAGTTCGATTTCGACATTCAACTCGTGCTCAGAGCGCCTGACATCCCCGCGTGCCAACTCCTGATCGGCGACGCGGCGCAACCGCGACTCGGTTGGACATCGTGGCTCAAAACCTGCGAATTTACGGCCGACGATTCTCAGGTTGATTTCGCCGTCGAAGACTCCGCGAAACTATCATGATGATCAGCGTTAATTGAATAATAGTTGCAGCACTCTCAAGTGCAATGTGAGAAACCGACTATGGCTGTGAATCTTAAGTCACTCATTGACCGCCTCGACGACACGAGCCGCAACGCGCTCGAAGCGGCGGCTGGCCTCTGCCTGTCGCGCACGAACTACGATGTCGAGGTCGAACATCTCCTCCTCAAACTCTCTGAGACTGAGGACACCGACATCACACGTATCTTCAAGCACTACGAGGTTAACGAGTCGAAGCTCTCCGCCGACCTGCTGCGCGCTCTCGACCGCCTCAAGACGGGCAACTCGCGCACCCCTGCGCTCTCGCCGCGCCTGCCCCGCCTCGTGCAGGAAGCATGGCTGCTCGCCTCGATTGATTTCGGCGCAGCCAAGGTTCGTTCAGGCCATCTGCTGCTCGCGTTGTTGACGAATGAAGACCTCGCGCGGCTCGTGCGTGAGATAACGAAAGAATTCAATCACATCACAGCCGATGCGTTGAAGAAAAAGTTGCTCGAACTAACTTCCGGCTCGATTGAAGACCGAGAAGCTCTGAACTTCAACGCCCCTGCGGGCAACGAGACTGGCGAGGGCGGCGAGGGCGCTCCGGTCGGAACCGGCGGCAAGACGCGCGCGCTCGACCAGTACACTATTGACCTGACGGCGCGCGCGCGCGCCGGGCAGATTGATCCGGTACTCGAACGTGATTTTGAAATCCGGCAGGTCGTCGACATTCTCACCCGCCGCCGCCAGAACAATCCGATTCTGACGGGCGAGGCCGGTGTCGGGAAGACAGCCATCGTTGAGGGCTTCGCCTTGCGTATCGCCAAAGCGGATGTGCCTGAGCCTCTGAAAAACGTCTCCGTGCGGACGCTCGACCTAGGACTATTGCAAGCGGGCGCGGGCATCAAGGGCGAGTTTGAAAATCGTCTCAAGTCGGTCATCGAAGAAGTTAAATCCTCGCCGCAACCGATCATCCTCTTCATTGACGAAGCGCATACGATGATCGGCGCGGGCGGCGCGGCAGGCCAGAGCGATGCCGCCAACCTGCTCAAACCCGCGCTGGCGCGCGGCGAATTACGCACCATCGCCGCGACGACATGGGCTGAGTACAAAAAGTATTTTGAAAAAGATGATGCGCTCGCCCGCCGCTTTCAGGTGGTCAAGGTCGAAGAGCCGACGGAAGAGCAGGGCATCGTGATGATGCGCGGGCTGATGGAGACGCTTGAGAATCATCATCGCGTGCGTATTCTCGATGAGGCCGTCGCCGATGCCGTCCGGCTTTCACACCGTTACATCACGGGACGGCAGCTTCCAGATAAAGCCGTCAGCGTGCTGGATACGGCCTGTGCGCGCGTCGCGCTTGGGCAGGGTGCGACGCCCCCGCCCGTCGAAGACGCGCAACGACGCATCGAGCAGCTTCAGGTTGAAATCAACGCTCTCGAACGTGAGGTCGCCATCGGCACGGATCACGACAAGCGCCTCGATGAGTTAAGAGCGACGCAAGCGGCAGTAGAAGAGAGCCTCGCACGTCTCACGGAGCAATGGAATCAAGAGCGCGAACTGATCAACCGCGTGCGCGACATCCGCGCCCAACTCGAAGAACATGCGCGCAACCGCACGGCACAGCCCGCCGTCGCTGGTGCTGCGGATGACGGCGCTCAAGCGGCTCAAGCCGTTCACACGCCGCCCGGCGAAGTTGAGCACGGGCAAACTTCTTCTGCTGCGAATCCGACTGATGCGATGGATGTCGCGGCGTTGCGCGAAGAACTCTCGGAATTAAACTCGAAGCTTGAACGACTGCAAGGCGAAACGCCTCTCATGCAAGCCTGCGTGGATTCGCACACCATCGCGCACGTCATTTCCGGTTGGACGGGCATCCCCGTCGGTAAGATGCTGACCGATGAAATCAACACGGTTCTTTCGCTTCACGAACGGCTTGAACAGCGCGTCATCGGGCAGACGCAGGCACTCGAAGCCATCGCCCAGCGCATCCGCACCTCGCGCGCAAACCTGACAGACCCGCGCCGACCTGTCGGCGTCTTTCTCCTCGTCGGCCCGAGCGGCGTCGGCAAGACCGAGACGGCCTTAACGCTCGCCGATACGCTCTATGGCGGCGAACGCAATCTCGTCACGATCAACATGAGCGAATATCAGGAAGCGCATACCATCTCGGCGTTGAAAGGTTCGCCGCCCGGCTACGTCGGCTATGGCGAAGGCGGCGTGCTGACGGAAGCTGTCCGCCGCAAACCTTACTCGGTCGTCCTGCTCGACGAAGCCGAAAAGGCGCACCCTGATGTGATGGAGCTTTTCTATCAGGTCTTCGACAAAGGTACGCTCGAAGACGGCGAAGGGCGCGAGATAGATTTCAAGAACACAGTGATTCTGCTCACCTCGAACGTCGGAACAGAAACGATTATGAAGCTGTGCAGCGATGCGAGCAGAAAACCGGACGCGGAAAAACTGACGGAAACTCTCCGCCCTGCGCTGCTCAAAGTCTTCAAGGCCGCGCTGCTCGGACGCATGGTCGTCGTGCCTTACTATCCGATTTCCGACGAAGTAATGCGCGAGATTATCAAGCTGCAACTGGGACGCATCGAGCGCCGTCTCGGCGAAAACCACAAATCTTCGTTCACCTTTGACGAAGCCGTTATCACAGAGATTGCCAACCGCTGCAAAGAAGTTGAAAGCGGCGCGCGCAATGTTGACCACATTCTGACGCGGACGCTACTGCCCGAAATGTCCGGCGAGTTTCTCTTACGCGCCGCCAGCCGCGAGGGAGTCGCCAGCGTTCACGTCACAGTCGGCGAAGGCGGGCGCTTTGAATATGAAATATCTTGAGCCAGTGGTTGAGCACGTAGAAACTAAGATTCACCGTCGCCAAGCACAGAGGTTCAAAGAAAACAAAAAGTTGAGTGATTGAAGATTGCTTTAGGATGCAACAGCCACAGCCATGTCCACCAGTTACACACAGGATTATAGATTTCTTTCCCTGAACACGCCGCTAGGGAAAGATAAACTGTTGCTGCGTTCCTTCACGGGCGAGGAAGGGATTTCACGTCTCTTCAGCTTTCAACTCGATTTGCTTTCGGAAGATTTCGCCATTGACTTCGACCAGATTGTCGGCAAAAACCTGACCTTCAGCATGCTGCTGGCCGACGGCACGACGACCAATTTTTACAACGGCTTTGTCAGCCGCTTCTCGCAGCTTCCGAATGAGAATCGTTTCGCGCGATACCGCGCGGAGGTCGTTCCGTGGCTCTGGTTTCTGACGCGCACCTCCGATTGTCGTATTTTCCAGAACAAAACCGCGCCCAACATCATTCAGGAAATCTTTGATACCTTCGGCTTCAAGGATTTCAAGAACCAACTTCAGGGCAGCTATAAAGAGTGGGTATATTGCGTCCAGTATCGTGAGACGGCATGTAACTTTGTAATGCGTCTGATGGAGCAAGAAGGCATCTTCTTCTTTTTTGAACACGAGAACGGCAAACATACGCTCGTGCTCGCAGATTCTTCTTCGGCGCACAACCTCTGCTCGAACCAGTCAACTTTCAAGTACGACTTCACGCAGGGTTCCGGCAGAAGCCGCGAGGCCGACACGATTGATTCTTGGGCGCTGGAACACGAACTGCGCTCCGGCAAATATGCTCTCAAGGAATTTTACTTCGAGACGCCGAACAGCAGCCTGCTGACGAATAGCGAGGGGCGCGTCAATCAAGGCGACAATAAGAAGTGGGAAGTCTTCGACTATCCGGGCGAGTATGAGCAGCGCGAAGATGGCGATTCTTACGTCAAGATACGGATGGACGAACAGGAGATGCCGCATGCCGTCGTCCGTGGGACGAGCAACTGCCGCACCTTCATGGCCGGTTATAAGTTCAACCTCACAGGCCACTTTCGCGAAGACCAGAACGACGCTTACGTTTTAACTTCCGTCACTCATCAAGCCGAAGACGCCAGCTATTTAACAGGCGCGGAGAATTCGCCTTCGCTCTATGCCAACCGCTTCGAGTGCATCCCTTTCACAGTTCCTTTCAGGCCGCCGCGTGTGACCCCCGTCCCGCGCATCAACGGCACGCAGACGGCGATTGTCGTCGGCCCGTCGGGCGAAGAGATTTACACGGACAAGTACGGGCGCGTGAAGGTGCAATTTCATTGGGACAGGCGAGGCCAGTATGACGAGAACAGTTCGTGTTGGATTCGTGTGGCTCAGAAATGGGCGGGCAAGCGTTGGGGCGCAATCTATCTTCCGCGCATCGGGCAGGAAGTGATTGTGGATTTTCTCGAAGGCGATGTTGACCGCCCGATCATCACGGGTCGCGTCTACAACGCCATGCAGATGCCACCCTACGCCTTGCCGGACGAGAAGACCAAAAGTACGCTCAAATCTTATAGCTCGAAGGGCGGCGGCGGCTTTAACGAAATTCGCTTTGAAGACCTCAAAGGCAGCGAGCAGCTTTTTATCCACGCCGAGAGAAACACAGACATCCGCATCAAGAAAGACCTCTTCGAGACCATCGGCGAGAAAAGCCATCGCATCGTCGGTCAAGACCACATGGAGCGGGTTGACGGCGACAAGCATAATCAGGTCAAGGGCGATCATAACCAGAAAGTTGACGGCACAGTTTCGCTCAAAGTCGGGCAGGATATGCAGGAAAAGGTGGGGATGAAATATGCTCTGGATGCGGGCAATGAAATCCACCTCAAAGCCGGAACCAACATGGTGCTCGAATCGGGCACGGCGCTAACGATTAAGGTCGGCGGCAATTTTATCAACATCAATTCCGGCGGCATCTTCATCAAGGGAACGATGGTGATGCTCAACAGCGGCGGCGCGGCTGGCGCAGGCTCCGGCTCGTCGCCTGAGACGCCGACCGACCCGCAGGAAGCCGACAAGGCCGAACCCGGCGAGGCTTCGCAACTGCCGCCCCCGCCGACCGCTCCGGCGAAAGTTACTTTCAGCGGTTCGACCAAAGTGCAGCCCGCCGCTATCGTGATGCAGCGAGCCGCGCAGAACGGGACGCCATTCTGTGATATATGACCACATGAATAAAACAGCCCGTGAGGCTCGTCACCGATGAAAGAAACGCTCGCACGTTCAATCTACAAATACCTGTTTGCCGAAGCGGGCAAGCATGTCTTCGTCATCCTCGACGGCGCGTCCGTGCCCCAACTGCTGGCGAAACTCGAAATACAGCGACCCGATTATTTCTGCCTCTATCGCGGAGAGTTGACGCCCGACATGGCGGCCGTCGCCCCCTACCTCGTCGAGCTTCGGCCGGAAACTCCGTTCACGGATTGGATTATCGCGCGCGGTTGGGGAAATCATTGGGGCATCTTCGCCTTGAGCGTAGCGGACTTGAGAACGATGCGCGCGCACCTGCGCACCTTCCTGACGGTTTATGATATGGAGGGCAAGCCTCTCCTGTTTCGCTATTATGACCCGCGCGTTCTGCGTCTATACTTGCCGACTTGCAACGCGCAAGAGTTGCAAGTCGTCTTCGGCCCCGTCGAATCTTATCTGCTCGAAGACGAAGATTCGCAGACGATGTTGAGCTTTAAATTTGTCGAGGGCTTGCTTCAGCTAAAGAAATTACCGCTCGAACAATCCGCGCCGATGGCTTATGCGTTTGACGGAAAAGCCGAAACGGTAAACTGAGGTGAAAAAGATATGCCGCAAGGGCCAGCCGCCAGAGTGACAGACACGGTCGCGCATCCCCTCCCCGGCGTGCTCTCGCCGGGGCCGGGAAGCACGAACGTCTTGATCGGATTTTTGCCCGCATGGCGCGGCGTGCTGGCCGCGGTCGGCGCTGCCCTGAATGCTGCCAAGACCGCCTCGGATGCGATTATTCAAGCAGCGGAAGCGGCGTCGAAAGCCGCCAGCGGGACGCCCGGCGCGCCAGCCGCGATAGCCGCCGAAAACGCCACGAAGGCCGCCGCCGCAGCGACGATGAGCGGGGTCATCAGCGGCGCGGCGGCGGGCGCGGACATTCATTCCTGCATGACGCCCCTGCCGCCTCCGCCGCATGGCCCCGGCGTCGTCATTGACGGCTCAAAAACCGTGATGATTAACAATCTCGCGGCCTGTCGTCTCGGCGATACCGTGCTCGAACCCGTCGGCCCACCCGACAAGATTACGAAGGGCGAGACGACCGTTATCATCGGCGGCTAATTCCGCATTTGAGATTGAAGATTTGAAATCTTCAATCACTTGACTTCTCGTTTTCATTGCGACTTGGCGTCTTTGCGCGAAACTTTTTCGCACGCCAAGACGAAGAAGGACGCTCGAAAAAACCGTTGCTCAAAATTCGACCCGAACAGATGCTCGTGTTTCAGCAAGTCGCGGAAGTCGCTTTCAACCGGCGGCTCGCTGAACATTTGCAACAGAAGTACGCGAGTTTCGGCGTCGAACTTCCGATGGATGTCACGACCATCGGCAACCTTCCCTTTGCCACGCTGCTTGAGATGGTGCGTCAAGGCATCGCGCGCGCACGCGCCTACGGCATGGCTTTCGAGTCTTCTTTCGCGGCCTTTCTCGCCATCATGATCGAGTTCGCGCCGAACTTCGACGAGCACCCACAGGTTCAGCAGATTCTAAAAGACGAGAGCCTGCCGCCCGATGCGCGCCTCGACAGAGTGCTGGACGAAGCCATCCTCGAACAGCAACGTGAAGAGATTAAACAAAATTATGATTCGGGCGCGTGGGCGCTGAAGGCGGAAGAATAGCCACGCATGAATGGTTCAGGGAATGTCAGGGATACGCAGAGCGCCTTTCCGTCCGAAGGGTCGAAGCCGGTCGAATCCTGCCCGACGCAAACCATGGCGGCAGAGCAACCCGCGACTGCTCAGACCGCGACGCCTCCGCCACAACCTCAACCCGCACCACCGCCGAAGACTGAAGAGAAGAAAGAAAAAACTTGGGTTAAGATTGAGTTGGTAGATATGGAAGGCAAGCCGGTTCCGAACGAGAAGTATCGGATTAAAGTTCCCAACGAAGACTCGCCCAGAGAAGGAACGCTCGATAGTCAGGGACAGGCCGCTTACTTCGACCTCGACCCCGGAAGTTGCGAGGTAAGTTTTCCAGACCTCGACGCCGAAGCGTGGGAGTTTGTCTCAACCTCGTCATAGTTCGCGGCGTTGCACGTGGCGGATTGAAGACCCTTCCGATTCTTCGGCCTTCTTCGTCCAATTTCGCGCCTCCCGCCAGTTTATGACAATCGTATAATTAACTACCTGTTCGTTCATGCCGATCACCTCCGCACGACTACGAGGCGAAAATGACAGCGACGCCGCGTTGATAACTTTCGGGCGATAAGTCTTCTCCCACCAGAACAACCCATCCTTATAAGATTGCAGCGCATTGCGGATGTAAGTCTTGGCTCTATTTTCAGGTAGCCAGCGAATGATGATAGCAATCTTCTCAGATTCCGCTTTGAGCTTACTTCTAAACTCATCAACCGACGTTTTGCCGACTCCTTGACCATCCTCAAGCGCTGCCTGAGAATTGTACACATATAGGTCGCGCTCCAATGTTTGAAGAGAGTTGATAGCCTCCTCCGTCAACTGTCGCTCAAAACTTCGCTCAGCCTGAGCCTCAAACAGAGAAGCCTCGAATATAGAATCATCCCGCTCCTTTAAACCATTGATGAGCGCCTCCGCCCACTTCATCCGCAGCCGTGCCTTTCTCAAAGCGAATTGATAATTGTTATCCTGCGCGTTCAAACAGAGTTGCCTGTATGCGCCGGGACGCTCATTCTCGCAAATAGGCGCGCCTTCAAACGCTTCGGCTCGCGCACGTAAAGTTGAAGCAGCAAGATAGAATCCGAATGCTGTCGCCAAGTGGGTTTTTAAATCGCCTTCAGGCAGGTGGCTGAAGTTTGATTGAAGCTTTGAAGAGAGTTTTTTA
>CAXTRQ010000045.1:28252-35783 GCA_964246705.1 uncultured Pyrinomonadaceae bacterium | reverse complement strand
GAATGTCGCAACAGCGGCGACCCAAAATCTGTCGCGGCGTGACCGTCGAATACACGCTCGAAAATTCGGGTCGCACGCTGCTCGTCAACGCCGAACCCGTCCGCGAGGACGCGCAGCAAGTCGGCACGGTCTGCATCGCCCGCGACATCACCGAACAGAATCAGGAACGCGAGCGAGCCGCGCAGGCCGACAAACTGCGCGCCCTCGGACAACTCGCCTCCGGCGTCGCACACGATTTCAACAACGCGCTGGCCGCAATTCTTGGGCGCGCTCAACTACTGCGTCGCCAGACGCACGACGAAGAGATCGCGCATAGCCTCGACGTGATACAGACCGCCGCCGAAGACGCTGCCGCCACCGTGCAACGCATTCGCGCCTTCGCTCGACAGTCGCCGTGCGAAGCGACTTCCGGCGTCAACGTCTGCGAACTGCTGCACGACGCGGCAGAGATTACACGCACGCGCTGGGAGAACGACGCGCGTGCGCGCGGGCTTCATTACGACGTGAATGTCGAGGCCGAAGGCGCGTTCCACATCGAAGGCAACGCTTCGGAGTTGCGCGAAGTCTTCGTCAACTTAATTGTTAACGCAGTCGACGCCATGCCGCGCGGCGGCAAGCTCCACATCAGATGTCGAAGAGAAGGCGACGAGATTCAACTGCTCTTTGCAGATACGGGCACAGGCATGACGGAGGCGGTGCGCGAAAGAATCTTCGAGCCTTTTTATACGACGAAGGGTGTGCAGGGAACGGGACTCGGCCTCTTCGTCAGTTACGGCATCATCGAGCGGCATCGAGGCTCAATCGCCGTCGAGTCCGAGCCGGGGCGGGGCGCGACTTTCACCATCACCTTACCCTATGTCGAACGCGCCGAGCAGAGCACTACGACGCAGACCGTGACGAGCAGCGGGGCCTCTCTTTCGGTGCTCGTCGTTGACGACGAGCCGTTTGTGCGCGAAACGCTGGTGGATATGATCGCCGCTCTCGAACACCGTGTCGTCGCGGCGGACGGCGCGGCCTCTGCCCTCAGGGCGCTCGAAGCAGGGCGCTTCGACCTCGTCTTCACAGACCTCTCAATGCCCGGCATGGATGGTTGGGAGGTGGCGCGCGAGATACGCCGCCGCTGGCCGGAGGTACGTATCTGCATCGTCACAGGCTACGGCAGAGAAGTTCAACATCCGCCGGGCAGCGACAATCCGGCGGACGCGCTCATCGGCAAGCCCTTCAACTTTGAGCAGGTTGAAGAGACGCTCGCCAGATTCAAAAGTTAAGCACAGCACCGGAGGGGCGACGGTTTTTAATAGCCCTCTGGTGCTGTTACTTTGCTCTCTTGGGACTCGCTGTAAAGTTTTTACCTCGAATGTATTTCCCGCTACTCGCTTCGCTCTGTTCTCTGGCTACAAGGAGGGTCTAAGGACGCTCGCCTGAGTTCAAAGTTAGAACAAAACTAAAACAAACTATATGCCGCGCACACCAAGATTCGGATTTGAGTTAGTGGATTAACGGCTTTTCATGCACCTCTGAGTCAATCTTGAGTCGGTATCTTGGTGTGTTCTTCATATAGAAAGTCCTCTTGTTTCTTATAGCTGTAACTATATCCGTTGCCACAGTGTTCGCCGCACTGAGAGAGCAAAATCAGAAGGATATGAATTCTAACAAGAGAGAAGACGCAACACCGATACAAGAAGATGTAATGACTGAAAGGCAAAAACAGCACAGTAAGATATATGAGGGTTCTGGTAGGAGAAATTTACGTAACACCGGGAAGTCGCTGGACGTTGGTATCCCTCCATCATTTATTGAACCTGATGATGAAAAATCACCTCCGACGATTGGGGAACTTCTACAACGAGTATCGTGCAACGCGGATGTCGTCGTCGTCGGCACGGTCACTAACAAAACCTCTCAGCTTACAGAAGACGGCTCTTTTGTTTTCAGCGATTATGATATGCGAGTTGAAGAGGTAATAAAAAAACAGTGCGCATCCATCAATTCAACAAAGCGACAGTATTGTTATCACCCGTCCCGGAGGGACAGTCCAATTCAATGGCAAAATTATAAGGGCCATAGATAAATCTTCCCAGCCGCTTGAAGTGGGCAGCAAGTACTTACTATTTCTTCAACAAGTTACTTCTTCAGGAGCTTATCGTACTGTAAATAGTGAGGGCAGCTTTGAGTTAGATCAGAATCAAGTTCGTCGGCTTACGGCTAAACAACTTTCCTACCCTTTACCCTTATGAGAATGACGCTGCATCGTTCCTTGGCTCAAATTCGTGCCGTTGCGAATCTTTGCAAGAATCAATCGAAAGGAGATGCTAGAGGAGTATCTCCTATTCATCTGGAACTAACCGCTTATCAGTATTGCTTACTGCTATAGCTTTAAGTGTCTGCTTAGTTATAACTCTGCTTGTATATAGCTTTTTGTCGTCAGTGAAGGGGCAAATCCCAAGTGGGTGTCCGCTTCAAGACTCGTTACAGAAAGGATGGCAAAAGGGTGTTACAAGGAGTCGAAACACACCGATCAGCACGGGAACCAGTTCCGCTACCGGACTAAGGTAAAGGATATTCATGGCGCGCAAGTCGGACGCTGGGCTTGGGACGTATTCCTGATCTCTGGCGGCTTGGCAAAATGATAAAGTCGCGCAAAGACGCAGGGACGCTGAGGAAGACGGGTTTCTATCTCTCGGTGTTCTGCGGGGAGTTTTTACTTTTCGCCCCGGCCAATCTCGACGCTGGTTTCGAGTTCGACGACGAGCTTACGCACGCCCACTTGATCCATCGGCTCAATCAGGCGCAACGCTTCGTCGAGCAAGCGGCGTTGATGCTCCGGCCAGTTCGGTTTGCCAGAAACGCTGCCGAACTCCCCGTCGTAGAAAACGCCGCGCGGCGCGCGCACGCGCTCGACCGTTGCCTTATCAACGCACAGCATCATCGTCGGAATCCCAGCGCGTTCCAGCGCACGCGCCGCCAGCGCCATTGATTGATGACACAGACGCGACGCCGGGACGAGCAGCGCGGCTTGCACTTCGTAACGATTAACGCGTTCGACGAAGCGCGGCAGAGAGTCTTCGACCAAGCGCGCGGCGTCGGTGATAAAACCACAGAAGCTCCACCAGACGGGATTCAACTGGCCGATGATGCCGTTGCCCTCAAACTCTTGCAGGCGGCGAACGGGCACTTGCGAGTTTATGTCTTCTCTGACCGCCGCCCCGCTGTAGCCGCGCGTCGCCCACTGTAAATCTCCCGCCTCGACCTCGACCGGAATTTCGCGGAAGGATACGTCGCCTCCCGGCTCGTTCACGTTGAAGGGTTCGCTGCCGTCAATGTATGCGCCAGCCGAAGTGACGAGCGCGAGATTGAGCATCGGCAGCGCGCGCCGAGCCGGGACGAAAGGCGCATGCCGGTTGACGACGAACGGATAATCGCTCTCGATGTCGTTCTCCGGCGCATCGCTCGGATGCTGCCAGCGACGCCAACGCTCGTAGTGCTCTCGCCACTTATCAATCTGCTCGATAATCTCCACTTGGTCGAATCTCCCCTCCGCAAATTCGTCTCACATGCAGTTGTTCGGACGAATGCCGGATTTTAGAGCGGTTTTCCGCTGGGCGCAATGCAGGTCGGAAAATTCACCGCCGCTTACTTTTAGTTTTCTTAGCGCCTCCGGCGTCCTTGCGTGAATCTTTATCTCATGCAAAGACGCCGGAGGCGCTAAAGAAGGAAGGACGCTTTTCAATCGTACTCCATCACTTCGGGCAACAGGCTTATGACCGGCAACTCAAAGGCGGGCGGCGCGAGTTCGCGCGGGTCTGGAACAGTTAAAAGCCATGAGAGCGCGCGGTCAAGCTGCGCCTGATAGTCGGCTAGATCGAGCGACATAAAACAGTCTGTTTGCAAGCGCGCGAACTTCTCTTTCGCCATCTGGTACATCCGCCGCGCCGCGCCCGGTCGCCCGATTTCCAGATGATGAAAAGCTACTGCCGATTGAATCAATGCTTGCAGAAAAAGTTTCTCTCTCGGCCCGACCTCGCCCATCCAGCGTTCTTCCCATGCATCATGCGCCGCGTGAAACTCGCCCTCGTTATACAACACGATGCCCGCGATGTATTCGACCGGATAGGCCAGCAGGTGCGCGTCCGTGTACGGCGGCGTGAGATTGTTTGCTGTCTGTTCTGCCATACTCATCAGGATGGAGAGCGCGCGCGCTGCCGTCCCTCTCGTCTAATATCGCGGCACGCGGCGGTCAACTTCGCATGACCAACGGTCAATGCCGCCCGACAGATTGAGCAGATTCTTGAAGCCCTGCTGCGCGAGAAAAGCGCAGACCTGCGCGCTGCGTATCCCATGATGACACATCACGATTGTTTCCTGTGCGGGGTCGAGCGCGTGCGCCCACTCGTCAAAGCGGCTCAGAGGCAGCAGTCGTGCGCCTTCGATGGCCGCTATCGAATGCTCCTCCGGCTCGCGCACGTCAATCAACAGCAACTCATCGCCCCGCTCGATGCACTCTTTCAACTCCGTCGGCGAGATACTTCCATAGTTCAACATACGCACCCGTCCATTTCCCAATCTCAAATCTCAAATCTCAAAAAGGATTGCTCTTATCTGCTCGTTCGATTCAGGCGCGAAGCGATGACTTTCGCGGCGGTCGCGCCCGCGCCTGTTGCTCCGCTGATGGTCGGCGCGTGCGGATTGGAAACGTCGCCCACCGCAAAGACGTTCTCGATGCTCGTTTCCTGCTCGCCGGTCACGACGATGTAGCCACGCTCGTCCACATGCACCTGCTCGCGAAAAAGTTCAGTATTCGGCTCGACGCCGATGCGTATGAGCACTCCCTGCACAGCCATCTGGAACGGCTTGATCGCTCCGTCGCGCCGGATTTCGACGCCCTCAACCTCTGCTTCGCCGATGATGCGCTCAAGCCTCGCTTCCTTAAAGACGGTGATACAGTGTTCGCCACCGATGCGCTCGACGAACTCGCTCCGCGCGCCGAGTTGTTTGCCGCGATGGACAAGCGTCACCGTCGGGCAGACCTCCGCCAGAATCAGCGCATTCTCTGCCGCCGCATCGCCGCCGCCGACAATGCACACGTCACGTCCCGCCAGCAAATCGCGGTCGCGCGACGCCGATTCGACGACGCCACGTCCGGCCAGTTCCGCCTCGCCCGAAACGCCCAGACGCCTGCGCCTGACGCCTGATGCGATAATAATGCTGATGGCCTGAAGCTGCTCGGCGCTACGGAGCGCGACGCGGCGCGCGCGAAGGTCAACACTTTCAATCTCGACCTGCGTCCACAGGTCAAACTCTTTCTCCGCGACCTGCGCGGCGAACAGATCGCGCAACTCGCGCCCGTCCCGCGTCTCGACGCCGAGATAATTTCCGATGGGGTTGTAAACCGAGAGCAACTGCCCGCCAATCTCCGCGCCCTGCTCAAGCACGAGCGTATCCAACCCAAGCTCCTCGCACCAGAGAGCCGCCGAAAGTCCAGCCGGGCCAGCGCCGATGATGATTACGTCATGCATAAAAAATAGTGTTCAGTGTTTAGTTGCAGATTCTCAAAATCTGAAAATTCAAATTTCAAATACTGATTCAAGTTCTTTTTAAGGATTCGTCATCCTCTGCCGGATTCTTGTTGATGCCTTCGAGTTCGACGAAGCGACTGACTTTTGTGATGGTCATTTGCTCACGGACGACGAAACGACAGGCGAGTGCGGTCTTGTCGGGCGCATCACTGTCGCTCGCTTCTCTGTACCAGAACTGGCAGTTCGTGCAGTCGCCGTTCCAGCAGAAGTCGCCGTATGAAATCGTGTTCAGGGAAAGAAACTGGAAGCAGCGCAGCAGCGTGTTCCGCTCCGGCACTTCACGCTGGTGTCCGAGAATTTCGACTGAGACCAGTTTTTCGTATGGGTCGAGAAGGTCGCTGTCCATCTTTGCAAAATCCGGCTCGAAAAATTTGAAGGCTCGAAAGAGCGCGCGTTCGCCAGCGAGTATAGCAAAAACTCGAAAGTCTAAAGTCAGCATGGCCTATCCAAGGTCAGGAAGATAGCTATATCTGTGCCTCTCTGGCTAACATTCCGAGAATGAATAGTTCCTGACAGCAATTTAGCGATACGTGCGGCGATGCGCTAAACTACGTTTGAATCTAAAAAAGCTACGAAAGTTAACCGGCAGGGTCTAAAGCGTTGATGCTCGAAGAGAAATTGAAGAATCTCCCCATGTCGCCCGGCGTCTATCTGCATAAAGACGAAGCGGGGAAGATTATCTACGTCGGGAAGGCGAAGAATTTGCGCAATCGCGTGCGCTCCTACTTTCAGTCCGGGCGCGGGCACGACCGCAAGACGCGCGAACTTGTCCGGCGCATCCGCGACCTCGAATTTATCGTCACCGATACGGAGGTTGAGGCGCTCGTCCTCGAATCGAATCTCATCAAGCAGTACAAGCCGCGCTACAACGTCCTGCTCAAAGACGACAAGCAGTACCCGCATCTCAAGCTGACCATCAACGAGGCGTTCCCGCGCGTCATGATTACGCGCCGCATACAGCGAGACGGCGCGCTCTACTTCGGCCCGTTCCTGCCCGCGAGCCTCGCGCGTCGCACGATTGATCTCATCAACCGCACCTTTCAACTACGCACCTGCGACATCGAGATTGACGGCAAACTTCCGCGCCCGTGTCTCGAATATCACATCAAGCGTTGTCTCGGCCCGTGCGTGAAAGGTTTGTGCACGCCTGACGAGTACACGGAATCCGTGCGCGACGTGCGGATGTTTCTCGAAGGCAAAAACAGGGAGTTGGCCGACGAGTATGAAGGGCGGATGTTGGGCGCGTCGGAAGAGATGCGCTTCGAGTTGGCGGCGAAGTATCGGGATTTACGCAAGACCGTGCTGGCCGTCTCCGAGCAGCAGAAGATGGCGACCTCGCCTGACAGGGACGTGGACATCTTCGGTTACTACCGCGAGGGCGCGCGCCTCGCGCTGCAACTCTTCACGATGCGCGAGGGCAAGATTGTCGGGCGGCGCGAATTCTTCTGGGAAGATTTACCGGAAGAGGATTTCAACCCGTCGCTGTTTTTGAGCGAAGTGCTGACGCAGTATTACTCGACCGACTACGTACCGCGCGAGATTCACGTCCCCGTGGATTTTGAAGACCGGGAACTTTTGGAGAAGGCTCTGACTGAGCGGCGCGGGCGGCGCGTCCATATCCTCGACCCGCAGCGCGGCGAGAAACGCGACCTCATTGATCTCGTCGTGAAGAACGCGCAGATTTCTTTCGAGCAACGCTTCCGCGTGTTGAAGCCGGACATGGAACGCGTGCTCGAAGAGTTGCAGGAGGTCTTGGAGTTGCCGCGATTTCCGGCGCGCATCGAGTCGTTCGACATCTCGAACATTTCAGGCGCGGAGAACGTCGCGGGGATGGTCGCCTGCGAAAACGGCAAGATGAATCGCGCGGAGTATCGCAAGTTCAGAATCAAGACGGTCGAAGGCTCGAACGATGTGGCTTCGATGCGCGAGGCTGTGTTCCGTCGTGATCGCAGGCA
>CAXTRQ010000045.1:16851-28242 GCA_964246705.1 uncultured Pyrinomonadaceae bacterium | reverse complement strand
GAGCAGAAGCCACTGCCTGACCTCGTGATGATTGACGGGGGCAAGGGGCAACTCGGCGCGGCAGCCAGCGCGATGCGTGAGTTAGACCTCGAAGCCATCCCGATGATCGGCGTCGTCAAACCTCCGCGCAGGCATTCGGAAATCTCGCATCTACTGATTAAAGGGCGCGAGCACGAACCCGCCTACCTCGATTCGCATTCGCCCGTGCTGCGGCTCATTCAAATGATCCGCGACGAGACGCACCGCACGGCGGTCGCCTATCATCGCAAGCGGCGCGAACTGCGCGACTTCACTTCCGAGTTGACGGCCATCCCCGGCGTCGGCGAAAAACGTAAGAACCGCCTGCTCCGAAATCTCGGCTCGATTCAGCGCGTCTCGACAGCCAGCGTCGCCGAACTCTCGCCCTTCGTCGGGCGCAAAACCGCCGAAGAAATTGTCGAACACTTCACGCGCCAGCGCGCGCTCGCCGAAGGCGTGACGAGCGACGGGAGAGAGGAAATATCCTCTGACGCTAACGCCTCAGACGGAAACGACGAGACCGTAATGACGGACGAAACCATCGGCGCGGAGCACATCGAGACGCGACTTGTTGACCCTCAAGGCGACGCCGAAGACTTGCAGCCGATTCGCTCGGTTGACCATGAAGGAAAGGTGCGGCGACCGCGCCGCCGCACACGCAAACGCGGCGAGCGTTCGACCAACCCCCACGGCATCAAGCGCGAAAAGCTGGCGGGTGAGGACTTGGAAGAGTTGGATAAAGCAAAAGCTTAGCTTCTTAACATTCTTCTTCTTAGCGTCTCCAGCGGCTTTGCCTAAGACTTCTTTTTTCTCAAAGTCAAAAGTTTCACGCAAAGACGCTAAGAAAACGAAAAGTTGTGTGCTTGTGTGATTGAAAATTGCTCTAAGACCGAATGCGCCGTTTGTTGTTTGCTGCGTGAGCGTTGCCGTTCTTCAAAGCGCGTGTTGCCAGCACCGCCAACATTCCGGCTGCTCCGATGGCGAGGGCGCGCTTGACTCCGGGATGCGTGGCGAGCCAAGTGTAGGCGCTACGCTCGAAAGCGAGATCGCTGAAATCGCCTTCGACGCGGCTGCCCCCGTCTTCGAGCGAGCGGTACATATTGTCGGGCGCATCTTCGTTTTTGGGTTCGTCTGTGCGCTGTCCCTCGAATCCGATGCGCGCGAGCACGGCGTCTACCAAGCGCGGCGCAAACTTTTCACCGATGATGAGACCTTTGCCCGCGCCGCCGACAATGATTTCGGGCGTCGGATTTTCGGCGGCGTAGAGAATCGCATCGGCGACCGTGTCGGGTTGATAGATGGGCGGAATGCCCATCGGCTTGACGCCCATCTTGGTGCGCGCCTTGTTGAAGAATGGCGTATTGATGGATGAGGGCATTACTTCCGTGATACTGATGGGCGCGCCTTCGTGTTGCAGTTCGACGCGCAGGGCTTCGATGAATCCTTTCATGCCGTGCTTCGACGCCGCATAGGCGCTTTGCAGCGGAAGCGCCCGCCGCGCCTCGACCGACGAGACATGAATGAGTGCGCCACCGCCCGCGCGCCGCAGGTAAGGCAGCGCCGCCATCGCGCCGTATGCCTGCCCCGTCAGATTCGTGTCAATGACCTGCTTGAACTCTTCCGGCGAAGTCTGCTCGAAGGTCGCGTAGAGCGAGACGGCGGCCAGATGCACCCATGTATCGAGCCGCCCGTATTCGTTGACGGCGCGTTCGGCGACCGCCCTGACCTCCTCGAAGTTGAGCACGTCGCAGGTCAGAGCCAGCGCTTCGCCGCCTTGCGCGCGAATCTCATGTACGATGCCGTCGAGTCCCTCCGCTCCGCGTGCGGCGACGACGAGGCGTGCGCCGCGCCGTGCGAATTTGAGCGCCGCCGCGCGCCCGATGCCGCTCGACGCTCCGACAATGACGACGACCTGTTCGTTGATCGGTTTCAAGTTCATCTGCTTCTCAAACCCCTTTTATATTTTTGCGTCCCATCTTCTTAGCGCCTTTGTGCGGCGTCTTTAAATAGTCTCTGCCTGCGCCGGGTCGCTTAATCGCTCGCCGGTCGCCCAGACAGGGAACTGGGCGCGTCAAGATGCGCGCCGGTATCCACGCCGACGCCGAGGCGGTCAACCAGTTCGCCGCCGAGCCAGCCCGTCAATCCTGCCAGCGCAAAGCCAGTGAATGACAAGATGAGCGCGAGCGTGTCGGGGCGCGTCGGCAGGTCGCGGCGCATCAGCCAACTTCCGACGAAGAGAAGAAGGACGATGACGTTGCCCAGCCCGTGCCATAGTCCGATGGCTTTGGCGCGCGTGCCCGACGGAATCGCCAGATAGTCAATCAAGCCGAAGGGCGCGGCGACAATCGCGCCGATGATGCCCGCGATAATCATATAGTAGGAGACGGTTGCCATCGTGTCCGCCCTCTGCGGGTTATTCGACAGAAGGTAAATAATGTCGAAGATGACAGCCGTCGCCAGCAGCCCGAACGGGAAGGGAATCAACATCTGGTGAATGGGATGACCTAAGATTTTGGCTCTGCTCTCCATAGCTCTCCTCCATGCTTTAAGTTCACACCGCACGGTCGGGCGATGTGGTTCGGTGGTGTCTCTCCCCGAACTGGAATTGTTTCAAGCGAGGGACACCCTGCCCGTAAAGAGATATTGGGCGAACACAGAACAACGCGCTTCTGTTGTAACGTGGAGCGCGAAGCAACGGGGGATGCGAATAGAGGGAATAAGGATGCGTCCTAATATTAACGCAAGAAGGGAAGATTGTCAGCCGTTAAATCAAAAGAAAGTTTGCCGGGCGCAGGTCATCTCCGTTGCCGAAGGCATGCCTCGCCGTGCTTCAAGCGTGGCGCTTCGGCTGAATATTTCGCCAGCTTATTTTAAGAGCATGTTGACGGTCTGGATGAGTTTGTCGAACTCTCCAGGCTTCGAGAAGTAGGCGTGCACTCCGGCGCTGAGACCTCTGCGGCGGTCGTAGGCGGAACTGTTTTCAGAGAGAAGCAGGAGCGGCGTGTCCGGGTCGAGTTCGCGTAAACGGCGGCAGAGTTCGAGGCCGTCGCCGTCAAAATATTGGTCGTTGAGAATGTAGAGGTCGAAACGCTCGGAGGTCGCCAGCTTGATGGATTCGGCGACGTTACCGGCGGTCTTAACTTCGTAGCCCTCCTGCTGAAGCAACAGCTTGATTAGTTCGCAGGTGTCTCCGTCAGGCTCGGCACACAGTATTCTCTTGATTGACGACATCGTTTCGAGATTCCAGACAGGGGAATAGAGAATAAGGTACTGCGAGGGGTCAGTGTAGTGTCTTGGGGGGACTGACGAAATTTAAACCGAGTCAAATATCCGTTATAAAAACTCCAACGAAGGTTTCCTTATGAGGAGGATGCGCCCTCTCCGTTCGGGAGCGCGTCCTTGTCCGTGCCGGAGCGGAGCAGTGTTTCGATGGTTTCGGCAATCTTCATAATATCTCCCGGCTTGGTCAGATAAGCCTGCGCGCCCGCTTCCAGTCCTCTCTGACGGTCGCGCTCATATGAAGCTGACGAGAAGAACAGGATGGGCACGCGTTGATGAAGCTGTCGAAGCTTCTGGCAAAGCTCAATATTCGTGCCGTCCGGGTAACCATCGTCAATCATGTAGAGGTCGAAAGACTCTTCCTGCGCGAGTTGGAGACAACTCGCCACTGTCTGCGCGGTGCGGACTTCGTGGCCTTCTCGCTCAAGAAAAAGGCTGAGCATCCGGCACGTATCCTCATGGGTTTCAGCGCATAAGATGCGCTTTCTTCTGCGAGGGAGCATCGGGGGAACTCCTTATTTAGAAGCATCTTGAGCTAGGGGTTAAGGGGTCTCAGATTCTGCTTCTCTAGCTCAGCATTATACGCCGGTTTTCACTCAAGTCTAGTCAGACGCATGCTTTTGGCGAACGAGTTTTAGAAGCTTGTCGGAACAACTCCGGTTCGACCACTAACGAGAAATCGCGCCAGAGGCTTTGTCCGACACCTTGTTAGTTTTCTGAAACGCCTCACTTTCGCGGCTGATAGCTAACAGTGGAGCGAGGGAGCGAAAAAGATACTTCTTCAGCGGATTTTTTGTCGGCGGGAAATCGTGTCGTGGGGTTGAATAATTAGCGGTTGAAAAGTTAGGCTATCGCCTAATGCGGCATTAGGATGTCGGCTAAGACTTCTGTTTGCTAAAGAGAGGTGCGAAGAAATGCCGGAAGAAAAGAGCTTGCAGTTCGCCTGTGAATGCGTCTCGTCGCTCTGTGGCTACAGCGACCCTTGGTCGGCCATCGCGCAGCGCAAACTGTTGCCGGACGGGACGAAGGAAGGGATTTTGAACCTCGTCGCACGCGAGCCGAAAACCATCGCGCAACTAGCCAAGGAATTGAACCTTTCTTCGCCGAGCGTCCACACGCACGTAACGGAAATGGTGGCGAGCGAACTGTTACGCGAATCAATCGAATGGGAGAAACGCTATCCGACCGAACGTTACTACGAGCCGAACTTTCCGGTCGTGCGCGCCCCGGAGCGAGCCGAGTTCGAGACGCTCTGCGAGGAGATGGCGGAACAGGTCGCGCGCGTCTTCGCACGCCAGCGCAAACAGATGGAACAGGCTTTCGGGCGGACGACGCTCGCCGAACGCGGCTGGACTTTCTCAGACCTCACACAATATCTCTATGCGGCGGTGCAGCGCGCCGCGCGCCGTCGTCTCGAAACAGACGGCCTCCTGCCCACACGCCAGCCGCACAAAAACGGCGTCGAGTGGTTGTTCTGGGCGGAAGAAACACAAGAGAGATGATGAACGCCGCAATGCTGAACTGAAAGCAAGTAAATCTTAAATCTCAAAAGGGACTTTGCAAACAACTTCTGAGAAGCAGGAAAAGCTCAAACGTCTTCTTAGAGTCTTAGCGTGAAATCAGTTTTACGCTAAGACTCTAAGAAGAGCGCGCGGAGTTCAAAAGCGAATCTCTTGCGACTCCCATTCGTAGCTGTCTTTCGACAGCACTTTGGGAGAGTCTTTCAAATCCTGATTGAGAACCTCCATGCCGTTAATCAGCAGCCGTAGGTGTGTGATGCCAACCTTTCCTTTAACCGGCTTATCCTTCCACTTTTTGCTTTCGCTCTTGAGAGAAATCTTGATGGTTTTGCCGATCAGGTCGTTCATCCGTAGCAGCGTCGTGGTTTCCGGCTCGGCATCCGCCGGTGAGGTGACGAGTTCTTTATGAAAATGCATGATGACCTTATCAGGGTCGCCGAAAGGGTTTCCCGTCTGTTTATGTTTGTCAGCGGGAGCGCTGCATTGATCGGACTTTTGGAAAAGCTTGCTGTCAACGCATTGCTCCAAACCGTAGCCCGCGAGTTTAAAAACCAGCACCGGGGTCAGTTTTAATAGCTTCCGTTCCAACTCGATTGTGATGGTGCGAACCTGTGGATTAACCTGCACGCCGAGAGACTGATTCTGTCGGCGGTAGATTTGCCACACCTCCCATAAAACTTTCGGATCGCTGAGCATCGAGCCGTGGTTTAAACCTCTGTCGAGTTGGATGACTTTGATGTGTGTGTCTTCGCCTAAAATCTGTTGTGCGACAGCTTCGTCGGGTTTCGTGCGCTGTGCGGGATCGCCTTTGGTCTGTGCGCCCGCGCTCGCGCTCAGCAGCGGCGCGGTCGCATCACCCCAGACGTTTTCCGTGTCAACCGGATAATATTTGTCCACATAGATTTGAACTTTAGCGAGCGGGCTGGCGACCGTCTTCAGCAGAGGACGCAGAAACTTGTCGAAAGACCGTCGAGAGATTAATGCCAGAGGACTTTCGAGTCGCTTGTCGTCCGGCTTAGCCATCTGCATGTCCATCAGGCTGTCGAACTTTGTGTTCTCGTCAGTGAAGGCGGCGATCAGATGATGTGAAACGCCGTAGTCGTCGCGGCGAAACATGTGTTCGTCGCGCCATTGCGACGCCTGCCGGAACAAACTGCGATTGCCTGCGATTCCATATGCTTTCGAGCCTTCTTCGTAGAACTTGATTGTCTCTGCGGGCGACCAATTCCAGATGACAGACTTGCCAACATCCTGAGAGCCGGAAGCCGCACCGTAGAGTTTCATGAAATCGCTGGTTGGGAGTTGGAGGAAAACGGCAGGCCATGTCCGCGCCGCCTCTCTGGCGTCTTCGAGGTTGAGAAAGGAAATTCCCAGAGCGTTGTGCGCTTTGGTCTGCAACGCGTTGTTGTGAGCGTCTTGAGCCTGTATATCCCCGTTTCCCTCGTAGTAATAACCGAGTCCGAAGTTGTAGCCCCAGAGCAGTCCGCGCGCAGTTTTAGGAGCGCCGAGCCAAGGCGTGCCGACGGCGATCAGCGCGGCTACCTTCCCGCGCCCGCGCCCCGCGAGATAAGCGCGGCTCACCAGACCGCCGAGAGAATGCGTTACGATGATAACTTTGTCATGTCCCGGCGCTTTGTCGAGCGCCTCTTCGACCACCTTATCGAGAAGCGAGATGTTGCTTTCGGCAGCCCCTTTGCGCCAGTCATAGGGAGCAGTATAAAAAGCAGGGGACGCACTGCCCTGAGCGGGCGTCAAACTTTCTTTCGCCCAATCGAGAAAATCCCTGTAGATGGGAAGCATAAAGGCCGGGCATGTGCCCGCCGCGCGCTTATCACTCTCAGGCACGGGCACTCCCGACTTATCGCAGGGAACAGGGGATGCCATAAGAACGAAGTGCCCAAGTGTCTTTTCGAGACTATTTTTTAAAACTATACTGACCTCGTTCAAAACTCCGCCGACTGCCATCTCTCTGCCCGGCAAGTCCTCGCCCTCTTCGCCGAGACGACCAGCCGACAGCGTTTTCACCTTGAATATTTCACGCGCGATCCAGTACCTCGGCGACTCGGTATCGCCGATCAGGTCTAATTCGGAACCGGCAGTGCCCGGAACGAAGACGACCGGGATGGGCGTCGTCGGGCGGCAGGTTAGATAGACGGTCGCGGGCGCGTATTCGGGAGCCGTGGCGTTCAATACGGCTCTGCCGCATTCTTTAAGGTCGATACTGAATCGCGCCGTGCCGCCTGCTTCGACCGGAATCGGCGCTGCTGGCCTGTTGCTCAAGAAAGCCAGTTGCGCATCCTCGCCGTCGAGCCTGACGGTGGTGGACGGGCCGTCCGCTCTAATTTCAACCTCAACCCTGCGGTCGAAACCTTCGGGTCTGATTACTCTGCTGACCAAACGCGGGACGACGCTGATGACTTGCTTCGCTCCTCTCCCGCTTCCGCTCTCATACCACACCGCGTATGCGCCCTTCGGAAGCGGCGGGAGCTTCACGCCGTAATGCTGTCGGACGCTGAGCCTTTCGGCCTTCGCCTCGCACACGGGGGCGTCGTCTCCGTGCTGAAAGCAAACTCTGACGGAAGTCTCTCCTGCGCTGGCCGGTCTTCGATTCGGCAGAGGTGCGTCGAGATCAACATATTGACCCGGCGCGAAGGCTGCCCCAGTGCTGCGGCAGATGGCCGCCGCCGTCGGCGTTTCATCCGGCAGAGGGCAGGGCGGCACGCCAGCGTCTTGCGCGCGCGCCGTCGCCGCCATCAAGAAGAGAGAAGATGCAATCGCATAAAGATAGAGAGAGACGCGAAACGCTCTACACATCGTGGAGACACGAGGCATGTTGGATTCCTTTGTCAATTTCAATGGCTCAGAAGAAAGAGCAGATGAGGCGTCAATAATGCAACACTCGCCGGGAGCGCGGCAACTTTTTGGCACTTGAAACTGAAAGAGAGCGCCGCTTTCTCGAAAAGATTGCGACACGCTCTTTGTCATCAACGGTTGTTTGATGGCTCGTGTGGCGCTCAACTCGAAGGCGACGGCGGGTTGAGTTGGCTCGTCGTTGTCCCGCGCACGCCGCTGAAATCGTATGTGACGTGTAGTTGAAGTTTGCCATCTTTAACCTCTGAACGAATATCGCGCGCGCGCGCTTTGACGACGCCGTTACTGTTTTGCATCGGGATGGAGAGGCCGAGCTGCTGGCCGCGTAGAATCGTCAGAGGATTGACGCGCTGGTTGATAGCGTTCTGCACGAAGGTCGTAACGAAGGGGCTAAAGCCCTGTCCGATGCCGTCGAGGTTGACGCCCTCGACGTTGATCTGGCCGCTCAGAGTTTGCTGGTCTGCGTTGAAGGTGAGTTGGATGTTGGCCTGTGCCGCGCCTTTAAAATTCTGGCAGCCGAAGAGCGGGATGTCGCGGCTGCCGCTGAAGGCGAGCGGCACGACAATCTGGTTGTTCTGAAGTTGCACGCCGGTCTGGACGCCGCCGCCTTCCGGCGCGATGACGAGTTGATTCTGGCATCCGCCGCCCTGCGTTCTGACGAACCGCGCGTCGCCGTTTGCTGCTTCCACATCGCTCAGCCGTTCGACGTAGCGAACGAGCGGCGTGGCAAATTCTCCCTGCGCCTCGCTCTCTCCTGACGATAGCTTAAAAGTCGGCGCGTCGAGTTCTTTGAACATCGTGCCGAGGAGTGTGCTGAAGAACTGCTCGTCGAGCGTGAGCACGGCTGTGCCCGGCGGATCGCCGCCAGCGTCGGGAGCACGGACGGGCGTGCCCGCCAGCGGCTTGACGCGCGGCGCGCCGAGGAAGAAGAACCACACCAGCGCGCCGCCGACGAGCGCGCCCAAGAGCAGCGTTAAGATGTACTTCATGTGTCTCCCCGCAACAAAGAAAAAAGATGAAGATGAAGGGGTCAAAGGTTAAAAGGAGAAGAGGGAAAAGGGAAAGAACAGGTGCGACCAAATGAACTTTCGCTTTGCTCCATTTCCCTTTTAACCTTTCCCCTTTGCATCCTTAGTGCGCGGGTGTCGCGGTGGGGGTCGGCGAAGCGCCGGACGGCGGCGTGCTGGTTGCGCCAACCCCTCCGCCCGACTGCCCGTTAAGGTTGTTGAGCACCATGCCGATGAACCCGGCGAGCGCGTTGGCGTAGCGCTTCATTTCCTCCGGCGTGAGCTTTCGCATCCCCTGCGGCACTTCAAAAAGCGTCGGGTCAACGTCGGTTTTAATCTCTTTCGTCTCGGCGTTAACGCGGACGTTGTTGACGCCCTGCACGTTGCCCGTTGATTGCCCGTAGCCTTCCCACTTGAGCGGCAGCCCTGTCTCTTTATCAATGTAGATGAAATTCTCTGTCGAGACCTGACCGGCCTGCGAAGTGGTGTTGGCGCGCGCTCCGGCGCGATACTTTAAAGCTGTGCGACCGTTGACGGTCTCTTCCCCGACCTGCTCGACGCCCTGAAGCTTCCCTAACTGCGCGACTATCTGTCCCGGCGTCATCGAACGCACGTCGAAGCCGGTTACGTCGGGCGTCAGTTCCGCATACTGCTTCTGCGATGGAATGATGATGTAGCGTTTGTCAGCGCGGTCGAGAAAAATCACCTGCCCGACCACGGGCAGCGTCATCGCATAGCGGCGGTCTGCGCCGTTGCGCGCCACTTCAATCGGTATCTCGACTTGCTGGCTCTGCCCCGAAGCTTGAGCCGTGAAGACCATCCGCGCCGTGTACTTGTCCGGCTCGTGCGCGGCGATGGCCGAGGTGGATGAGGCAGCGCCGGTGTTGGTGTTGGCGGTCGTATTGGTGTTGGCTGTGTTCGTGTTGCCGTTCGTCGTGTTCGAGGTGTTGGCGGTGTTGGTGGTTTCCTGCTGGCAAGCCGCGCTCGCCAGAGCGACGAGCGAAAGAGTGAACACGACAAAGAAACTCTTGGACGTTTTCCAGAGGCGCATAGAAAGATGTTCTCCTCGCTGAAAGACAGAGTTTATGAAAGCTAAATTTTGGGGTTTCAAGCGGCGATGAGCATACCAGATAAAGGATGAAGGCGGAAGGATGAAGGCGGAACGGAATACGGTTTCAAATTTCGAGTTTGAGAGTTTTCAGCGCGCTGCTTCTACTGAAAACTGAAAACTCGAAACACCGATTTAATTTCAGCCTTCCGCCCGTCCGCCTTCATCCTTCGATGTACGAGGTTGGAGTGTCGGCGTGCGGGACGAAGCAGCGACGGCAGCGCGCCTCGTAAGCGTCGGATGCGCCGACGACGACGCGGCCTTCGACTTCGACGATGCGCTGCGAATAGTTGGCGGGCTGCCCGCAACGGACACAGATGGCGTGCGTCTTGGTGATATATTCGGCGACGGCGAGCAGTTGCGGCATCGGCTCGAAGGGACACCCCGTATAATCCTGATCGAGTCCGGCGATGATGACGCGCACCCCACGATAAGCGAGATCGTTGGCGACGGCGACCAACTCCTGATCGAAGAATTGCGCTTCGTCAATACCGACGACTTCCGTCAGCGGTTCGACGAGCGCGCGGATTTCGGCGGCTGTCTTGACGGCTGAAGATTCGTGACGCATCTCGGAGTGCGAAACGATATGGTCTCTCGAATAGCGTACGTCAATCTCAGGTTTGAAAACCTGAACTTTGAGACGCGCGATGCGTGCGCGCCGCAGACGCCTGATGAGTTCTTCTGACTTGCCGGAGAACATCGAACCGGCGATGACTTCGATCCAACCGGGAGAAGTACGGAGGTGCGCGAGATGCTCGTCGCTGCCCTGTGCGGTGAACTGTTCCATCTGTGTGATTGCCTCTTGCGAAAAGAATTTCCTTAGACGTAAACCTGCGCGTTATAAAACGGGGCGAAGGCGGCCAGCAGCGCGGCTTCAAAACTCATCGAGCGTGTGAACAGGTCGCGCGTCAGCACGCCCCATGCTCCCTGACGACTGCGCACGTCGTGTTCCTGCGCCACCTCGTCAATCACCAGCCCAAGCTCTCGCCCGCTGCCTTCAACCGTCCGCACGATTCTGTGCGGGACGGTGACGGAAGGAGCCGCGCCGAAATTCCCGCGCACGCCGTCGGTCGCGTAAGCCCAGCCGTGCAGGAATGTGTGCCGCTCGCCGTCGAGCGTGATGGAATGAAAGCCGCCTTCGAGTCCGACGTAGAGATGCGCGCCGCTGTGGCCTTCCTGCGCGAGCAGTTCGCGGATGGTGGCGGCGCGTTCGCGCGCGCCGCGCATCAGTTGCGAATCGGTCAGAGGCATCGCGGGCGCGCTCGTCTCGACGGGGCGCGCGATGAGTTCCGCTTTGTTCCACGCGGCGTCCACCGTCGCAACGCGCGCGCAGGCGGCGCGCACAGCCATAATCTTGGCTGCGCGTGCGGAGCCGAGTGCGATAATCATCTGAAACACCCTTTACGCTGAGACGGGAGTTGGACAGAGCCGGGCGGACTTAAACACTCTGGCCGCGCCCTCGGCCAGTTAAGACGGAAGCGCGCCGAAGGCTATAACAGAGCGGGGCGACTCGTCAAAGAGCCGTGCGCGCCGGGAGTCGCCGCCCGCGCACGGGGTCGTGCGCCCCGATGATTTTTGCCGCCCGCGT
>CAXTRQ010000045.1:0-16841 GCA_964246705.1 uncultured Pyrinomonadaceae bacterium | reverse complement strand
GGTCAGCCCCGGCGGCGTTCGAGCAAAACCATCATCAGCAGGCTGAGCAGTGCCCTCACCCCTTCACGCTCGTCCAATTGCGCGTGCCGCTCGATGGTGAACTTGCCTTCGAGGAAGGCCGGACGCTTGACGAGACGCATGACGGACGTGCCATCAGCGCGCTCGACTAAGTAGGCGGGGTGAAACATATAGCCGGTGAAAATGCCGACGATGGGAATTTCGCCGACGAGGCTATCGAGCACCTTCGTCCAAGGGTTGGCCTCCCTGATGGTCAACGTCAATTTGTCGCCGTCGTAGATTTCGTAATGCGCGCGCCACAGCGATTTCATGCCGCGCCGGGCGACCGCGCCGATGGGCTGGCCGTGTGCATCGTTGATCTGGTAGCGAGCGGAGAAGTCGAGAATCTTGTTGGCGTTGATGGTGTAGCGCAACTGCGTCTGCTCGGCGTCGGCGAAAACGCTGACCGCTTCTTTGAGCTTGAAAGCTTTCTGCTTCACGTAAAAGACGAGACTGCCGCTCGCATCTCTGACGGAAATCTGGCGTGCGAGAGCGAGATGCTTGAAGGAGAGTTCAAGGGGATAGTTCATCAGTTTTTCCTACACAGGGAAGGGGAATCGAAGAGCTTTAACGTTATCGCAATCCTCAGGAAACTTGCTCAAAGGTTAAACCGCCTGTCGGGTCGGGCGCGCAACTCCAGAGGTTCGACGCGCGGATTATACTACCTTGCCGCCTTTATTTTATCCTCCTGTTCCGAAAAACAATCGGGATGATCAGCGGCGAGAAAAGTAAACTACGGCGGCGCAACGGTCACAAAGAAAGAGCAGAGGAATTTTTTGAGACGAACTGTTAATCCTCAACTTTTCAAACAGCCCTATCTGGCCGTCCCTTTCGCCAGTTGCCAGAAGGCAATCTTACGTACCTGCTTCGCGCCGTCTTTGCCGTCTTCTTTGACGGGCACAAAGACGTACTCGAACTTCTCGCCTTCAAGCTTGATGGCGTTGACCTGTGCGCCTTGATACGGCCACCTGACCGCGCGCGGGAAATTCTCCGACTTGTCATCGTAGGCTGTGACGAGCACCTCACGCGCCGCCCCCACAACAATCTGGTCGTTCCATGGAAGCGGCGTCGGAGCGAACGTCGTCTCGACCTCGCCGCCCGCGCGCCGGTATGCGAACTTGTATTCGTTGAACGTTCCCGAACCCGCGCGCTTGGACTGTTCCTGTCCGGCGGCGTTTGGCGTAGCGGGCGGCGTTGCCCGGACTGTCGGCGCGGGCGTCGGAGATGCTGCGTTTCTGGAGACCGCAGAGCGTTCTTTCGTCGCGCAGGCGGAGAAAGCCATCAGGACAACAGCACTCAAAACCAGACTCGATATAGACATGGCGGCCCCGGACGACAGGTGCGACGGCGCGAAAGTGCGAAACGAAAGTATTATAACGCAAGCATTGCCGATCTGTTCCTATTCATCCGAAGCGCCTTGCTTGACATTCCCTGCGCCGATTGTTGTAATCCAATTTCTCCTTGTCACAGCCGAGCGAGCGCATAAATTTTCCCTGCACAACAGGAGGTTACAGAAGAAGTGCCTGCGAGCGAACTGATCTATGATTGGAACACGGTTGAGCCGAGCCTGCCGCCGCCGAATCGTCCCATCACTTTTGACGACGAAACACTGCGTGACGGGTTGCAGTCGCCATCGGTGTGCGAGCCTTCGGTCGAACGAAAGATTGAGCTTCTACATTTAATGGATGCGCTCAGGATTGACACGGCGGACATCGGTCTGCCGGGCGCAGGCGGGACGCACGCCGCCGGGGTCGAACGCCTCGCCCGCGAGATAGTCGAACAGAAACTCTCCATCCGCCCGAACTGCGCCGCGCGCACGCACCGCAACGACATCCAGCCGATTGCCGACATCTCGCAACGCGCGGGCATCGCCATCGAAGCCTGCACCTTCATCGGCTCGTCTCCCGTCCGCTTCTACGCCGAAGATTGGACGCTCGATAAATTGTTGAAACTCACGGAGGACGCCGTCACCTTCGCCGTCTCGGAAGGCTTACCCGTGATGTACGTGACGGAAGACACGACGCGCGCTGACCCGGAGGTGATTCGCGCGCTTTATACGACGGCCATCCGTTGCGGCGCGCGTGCCGTCTGCGTCTGCGACACGGTCGGGCATTCGACGCCCGACGGCGCGCGCTCAGTCGTCCGCTTCGTCAAAAAGATTATTGAAGAGCAGGGCGAACGCGTCCGGCTCGATTGGCACGGGCATCAGGACAGAGGGCTTGGCGTCATCAATTCGATTGCGGCGATTGAGGGCGGCGCAGATCAGGTGCACGGCTCGGCTCTGGGCGTCGGCGAGCGCGTCGGCAATACGCCGATGGATCAACTGCTCGTCAATCTCAAGTTGATGGGTTGGATTGATAACGACCTCACGAAGCTGCGCGAATATTGCGAAACGGCGGCGAGCGCGTGCGGCTGGACGATTCCCGTCAACTATCCGGTCTTCGGGCGCGACGCCTTTCGCACGGCGACCGGAGTCCACGCGGCGGCGGTCATCAAGAGCTTTCGCAAAGGTGATAAGGAACTGGCCGACCTCGTCTATTCGGGCGTGCCCGCCGGACTCTTCGGCATGCGGCAGACCATCGAGATCGGGCCGATGAGCGGTAAGTCCAACGTCATCTTCTGGCTTGAAACGCACGACATCGAGGCGTCCGACGAACGCGTTGCGCGCATCTTCGCACACGCCAAAAGCGCGCAGGGCGTGTTGAGCGAAGAGGAAGTGTTGCAGTTAGTCTAAGGATGAAGGATGAAGACATAGCTCTCAAGAATCTGTTTTCGTTAAAACAGCATTTCTTTCATCCTCCATCCTTCATCCTTAAAGTTTATGTCTATCCCAACCATAGCGCCCATTGCCATCGAGCAAGTCGTGCGCGAACTGCTCGCGGCGGCGCGCGTGCGACGTGCGTTTCAGTTTTTTGAGACGCGCGCCGTTGAGATTACCGGGGAGCACACGGCGATTTGTGCGATACCTGCCGCGCCGTTCGGCGAAGCGGCGCGAGCGCAGTATTTGAGCGAGAAGTTTCGCGCTCGCGGCCTGACGGAAGTTGAGATAGATGCGGAAGGGAATTGCGTCGCGCTCAGGCGCGGGCGAGAGTTGCAACCGCTGCTCGCCGTGAGCGCGCATCTCGACACAGTCTTTCCGCCGGAGACGGATTTCACTGTGAGGTGCGACGAGCAAGGACGGATGCGCGCGCCGGGCATCGCCGACGATGGATGCGGGCTGGCCGCGCTGCTGTCTCTCTCCGGCGCTCTCGAAGAGGCTCAGATAGAGACGCAAGGCTCGCTGCTCTTTGTCGGGACGGTGGGCGAAGAGGGCGAGGGAAACTTGCGCGGCGTGCGGTATCTGCTCACCGCAGGCGCTTGGGCTGAGCGGATTGATTCTTTCATCAGTCTCGACGGCCCCGGCGTCGAGCGCATTACCAATCAGGCTTTAGGCTCGCGCCGTTATCGCGTGCGCTTCTCAGGGATGGGCGGCCATTCGTGGGGCGACTTCGGCACGGCCAATCCGGTGCACGCTGCCGGTCGCGCCGTCGCGCGCCTGACTTCTTATCCTGCGCCGCAGCATCCGCGCACGACCTTCAACGTCGGTCGTATCGAAGGAGGCGCGGGCGTCAACGTCATCGCTCGCACAGCCTCAATGGATGTTGACTTACGCTCCGAATCGGCGGATGAACTCGGCAGGCTCGATGCCTTCTTTCGACGCGCCGCACGCGAAGCAACCGACGACGAAAACGCCGCGCGCCGCCCCTCCACGCCTCCGCTCGAACTCGAAGTCAAACTCATCGGCGACCGTCCGAGCGGCGCGACTTCTCCGAACTCGACCATCGTCCGAGTCACAGAAGAAGCGACGCGGGCGCTCGGCTATCGCCCGCGCCTCGACTGCTCTTCGACCGATTCCAACATCGCTATCTCGATGGGTCTCCCAGCCATCACCATCGGCGCGGGCGGCTCATCCGGCAACTCGCACACGCTCGATGAATGGTACGACCCGCGCGGGCGCGACATCGGCCTCAAGCGCGCGCTCCTCGTCCTGCTCGGACTCGTCGGAGTGCGCTCGGACGATTAAACGCACAGCCGCTAAGAATTTCTGAACGTTATCGGTTCGCTTGCTGGCGATCTAGTTGACGGTAATCGTCACGACGGTCGAGCCGGCTTTACCGGCGGGGAAGCGTTTGCCGCGAGCGACGCGGACAGCCGTTCCGGCGTAGGCTTCCGCGCCGGGACTCGAACCGGCGACCGAAGCTGCCGTGACGCGACCAGCTTCGTCGTAGGTAATACTGACGCGGACGCTCTTGGGCCCCGCCGGGGGAGCGGCAGCCGGAGCGGGCGTCGCGGCGGGCGTGGCGTTTTGCCCCGCCAAGTCGTTCTTCCTCGCCAGTTCTTCCTGTCTCTTCTCGCGCTCACGCTGCTCGCGCTGGCGTTGCTCGCGCGCTCTCTGCGCGGCGAGCGCGCCATCATCGGGCGTGACGTTCTCTGCGGCGGGCGCAGCTTCGGAAGGCGAAGTGTCGGAGGCATTGACGGCAGCCGGATCGCCCGTCGAAGGATTCGTCGAAGCAGCGGACGACGGCGCGCTGGAAGCGGCGGGCGCGGGCGGCTTGCTGTTACTGCTGCGACCGGAAAGCGGAATCGCAACCACTGCGATGACGAGCACGAGGCAAGCTGCCGCTGCTGCCGCCATCCATTTCTTCTTCCCACCGCTTTCGCTGGCGGACACGGGCGACTCGTTCGTCAAAACTTCACCATCGCGCGACGGCTTCGATTTATCGCGTGCCGCGTTCTCGCCGAGACGGTCAACGTGATCCATGAACATCGTGAGGTCTGCGTCTGAAGGCGTCCAGCCGCCGAACGCGTCCGTTTCGGTCGGCGAACTGTTTTCGTCGAGCCGGCGCAAGCCTTCGAGGACGACCTGCGTCCACTTGTCCATGATCGTGCGGCGCGAGGGTTGAAATTCGGGGCTGAAGTCGAACGCGGCGTTCGGCAGCGTGAGCGCAAAATAAACCGCTTCGGCTCCGCTCAGCGAGCCGACTTTAGCATCCACCAGTTCGCCGTCTTTGATGAAGAAGACGCCGTGACCGCGATGATAGTCAACCTTGAGGCGTCCGGTCTTGCGCTGGTTACAAAAGAACTCGATCAGTTCGGCCAGCGACATGTCGCTAAGCTGTCCGGTCAGTGCCATACGAAGTGCTCCTCTTAATGGTCGGGGCTGAGATTTCCGCTTGAGCGCGTGATCGCTATTCGCCGCGAACTTTTGTTATTGCAAAGTGAAGTTGTAATTAATCTGGCCGGAGACCTTCACTGGCTGGCCCGAAAGCAGCGTCGGCGAGAAACGCGCCATCATCGCAGCCTTCTCCGCGGCCCCCCGCAAAATCACGGGCCCGTCCACCGCCTTCGCAGAGATTACTCTGCCCGTCATGTCAACAACTACTTCGACCGTCACCATACCCGTTGCGCGCTGACGACGCGCCATTTCGGGATAGGCTGGCGCAGGTAGGCTCACCGCTTTACCGTTGAGGATGCCGCCGGAGACGGGCTTGAGCGGCCCACGCGCGCCGGGACGCGCCGGAGCCTCGCCATCCGCATTAACCACCAGCGCGCTCGAACTGCCGGCGCTCGCCGCAAGGCTCAAGGGCGCAGCCACGCTCTCCCTGTCAGCGGACGCCACCGGGGGCGGCGCGGTCGCTACTTTATGCTCGCTCTTCACGACCGCGTTACTCTTGGCTGTCGCAGCGGATTTACCCTCGCTTTTCTCGACCGGGACGACGGCTACGGGAGCGGTCGCGGCTCCGTTCTTGGCTGGCGAAGAGACGGAAACGTTCGGCGTGGAAACAGGAACCGGGACGCCCGACGGCGCGGCCTGATTGCTCACAGCCGCGTTGCTCGCCGGAGCGGCGTTGTTTGACGGCGCGACGTTATTAGAGGCCCCCGCATTGCCGGATGACGCGACGGGCTGCGCCATCTTCGCCATCATCGCCTCATCGAGGAAATAGGAGATTGTTCGATAGGTAACTTCGGTCGGCTCAAACGTCATCTTGCCGCCTTCGATAACGGCCACCGCCGTGACCATCTTCGTCCAGTTGCCTATCTGGTCGAACTCGTATGAGTAGACCTCTTTCGACAACAGCGAGCCGTCTTCGTTATGCATCGTCATCTCGACGATGTTGCCTTTTTCATCGTACTTGTAAACTTCCTTGCCAGTAAGCGAGCCTCCGGCGGCGAGAAAGTATGCGTTGTCAACCTTCGCCCCTTTGATGTCGTAGGTTGCCGTCTCTAACACGACGCGTGGCCCCTCGACAGGCTTTCCGTTCTTCGGCGAAATCTTCGCCGTCTCGGTCTTCACACGGCGCACCGGCCCGACGAGTCCATCCTGCTCGCGTTCATTGGTCGTCAATCTGTGGGAAACGAACGAAGGCCGCAATCCTTTAGCCATCCACTGTGTTCCACGCGCGACGGCGTTGGAGAGACCGGAAGAGAGAACGAGGAGGACAACTGAGAGGATCAGGTTCGTTCGTTTCAGCATAACTTTTAGGCTCCTGAAATTTTTGGTGACTTCGTGTTGTCCGCTATGGAAGGGACGAGCCGGACGCCGCGTGAGAGGCTTCGACGGGGACGGCTGCAACCCACTCCACCCGCAACAGGCCGTCAATATGCTTAAAGCGCCAGCCTCGACGTGGATGGGAGACCCTGCCGGAAAGGCTTCTGAGATGTGTCTCAACCTCCAGAGATTGGGCACCGGACGGGGTGACTTGAGGTTTACGATGCGGATTGGTGGACAGGCTGGACGAACTTTAAGAGCGGCAACTGCTCAAATACCCCTTTTCGCCTCTTAACTCTCGTCGCCCACAAACGACCTCGCGGCAAAATGTCGTTCGTGCTGCTCCGTGCCACCGCGAGCAGCAGAGATATTATACATATTAAACATTAATTGTCTATATTAAACATTATTGGTCGACAATCTTCGGGCGTTTTCTCATTTACACAATGACGGAGTTCGGTTTGAGAGCGTACCCCAACTAAACATAAAAATCTGGCAGGACAGCAACTTAAAATCAATGCGAACATTATTTAGGATTGAGGAGTAGGAGTCCGTCCGGCTTTGGGAATTTAGTGGGAGAAGAGCGAGGTCATGCGTTCGGCGGTGAAGACTGAGCGGGCGGCGGCATAGACTTCGTCGACTGTAATCTGCGTAATTGTAGCCGCGTGGACGACGCGATGGCGTTCGCCCGGCGGAATATAGCAAGCGAACATCGGGTGATGCGCCATCAGGATGACGACGGGCGAGCCGACCGCCGCCGCGATGTGCATCGGCCCCGTGTCGTTCGAGATAAGGACGGCGAGGCGCGACAGCGCGGAGGTCAGTTGCGGGATGGTGAGGCGGTCAAAGACAATCGCCGAGCGCGGAAACTGCGCGCGCATCTCGCGCACCAACGCGCGCTCTTCCGGCCCGGCGAAGAGCACGACGCGGACGCCGTCGTTGACCTCAAGACGCCGTGCTAGTTCGGCGAACTGTTCGAGCGGCCAGCGACGGCTCGGATGCCCCGCGCCCGGAAAAATCCCGACGAGCGGAGCGTCCGTGCCCGCCCGCTCCTTCCTTAACATCTCTTCGACGGCGCGATCATCCTCCGCGCGCGTCTGCAAGCGCGGCACGCGCGACACCTCTCCGACGCCGAGCGGCGCGAGAACGTCCAGATAGCGCGCTGTCGCGTGCTTCGTCGTGTCTTCGATGGGCGGGCGCGGGCGAAAGTTTGAGAGCCAGTCGAGCGAGCGCCCCGGTCGGCGCGCATAGAGGCGTTGCGGCGCTTTCGAGAGATAACCGAGCAGGTTTGTTTCCGAAAGGCTGTGGAGGTCAATGACGAAATCGAAGCCCGCGCGCCGCACATCCTTGACCAGCTTGGCGATGCGAAAAATGGACAGCGGCTTCGGGCCGTCGCGCAGAGCGACGCGATCAACGCCGAGAACCTCGTCTGCGACACACGCCAGTTCGATGACTGCCACCGCCGGACGCCCAACCGCAACCGATACGCGCGCAGAGGGAAACCGCGCCCTAATCGCCGCGAGCGCGGGCAGACTGAGCACCACGTCGCCAAGCTGGCCGAAGTCAATGACGAGAATATTGCGCGGTTGGAAATTCATCAAAGATTTTGACGATTCGTCAAACTTCATAACGACGACGCGCCCTAACTCGTTTCGCGTAAATCGCGTCCGCTCATCTCCGATGGTTTCTCAAGGCCGAGCAGACTGAGGATGGTCGGCGCAACGTCTTCGAGCGCGCCGCCTTCGCGGAGTTTGTGGCCGCGCGCAGCTTCGTCTATGAGATGGAACGGGACGAGGTTCGTGGTGTGCGCGGTGTGTGGCTGCCCCGTCGTCGGGTCAATCATCTGCTCGCAGTTGCCGTGGTCGGAGGTGATGATGCAGCGACCGCGCGCGGTATGGAGCGCCTTCGTAATCCAGCCGAGGCAGGTATCAACATACTGGACGGCCTCGACGGTCTTCGACAGATTGCCCGTGTGCCCGACCATGTCGGGGTTGGCAAAATTGACGATGAAGACATCGGTTTCACCTTCCTCAATCGCGCGCAGGATTTTGTCCGTCACTTTGAAGGCCGACATCTCAGGCATCTGGTCGTAGGTTGCGACCTTTGGCGAAGGGACGAGCAGACGCCTCTCGCCCGGAAACTCGCGTTCCGTGCCGCCGTTGAAGAAATACGTGACGTGCGCGTACTTCTCGGTTTCGGCCATGCGATAGTTACGCACGCCGACACTGGCGAAAACGTCGGCGAGAATGTTCTGGTGTTGCAGTTGCGGAAAGGCGATGGGCAGTGGGAAGGTTTTGTCGTAGAGCGTGAAGCAGACATAGTCCAGACGCGGGCGGGCGGGCGTCTCGAATCCGTCGAAGTCCGGAACGGCGAGGGCGCGCGTAATCTGGCGTGCGCGGTCGGCGCGGAAGTTGAAGAAAATAATGGAGTCGCCGTCGGAAATCGTCGCGACCGGCTCGCCCGTCTCGCGTGCGCGCGTGACGACGATAGGCTCGATGAATTCATCGGTCTTCTCACGCGCATAAGCCTGCTTAATTGCTTCGACCGGATCAATCACGCGCTCGCCTTCGCCCCGGACGATGAGACGATAGGCGCGCTCCGTGCGTTCCCAACGCTGGTCGCGATCCATCGCGTAATAGCGACCGACGACGGACGCGATGCGCCCGCAACCGATCTCCATACACTTGATTTGCAAGGCTTCGACGTAGCCGTAAGCAGACATCGGCGGCGTGTCGCGCCCGTCCAAGAAGCAATGAATATAGACGCGCGGGATGGCGCGCTCTTTCGCCATCCGCAGCAGCGCGTAGAGATGTTCCTGCGAAGAATGCACGAGTCCGTCGGAGAGAAGCCCCATCAGGTGAAGCGCGCCGCCCCTCTGCTTGGCATTGTCCATCGCGGCGACGAACGCTTCGTTCTGGAAAAACTCGCCCGTCTGAATCGCATAATCAATGCGATTGATGTCTGTGCGAATGACGCGCCCCGAACCCATGTTGAGATGACCGACCTCGGAGTTGCCCATAATGTTCGCGGGCAAGCCGACGCACGTGCCCGAAGCTTCGATAAGCGTGTGTGGGTACTTTTCACGAATCGCGTCGTAGTAAGGCATCGAAGCGAGCGCGACGGCGTTGCCTTCACGCGACTCGCTGTAACCGAATCCATCGAGAATAATGAGAGCGAGCGGCCCTTTCTTGTCGGTCAAAATTTACTCTCCCTGAATTTCTGTGATCTTAAAAGCTAAGCTGCCTGTCTTCACCCCTTGAATGAGCCGCGCATGCATGTCACTTTTTAGCTGCGCGCGACTTCTTCAACGAAGCGCGACTGCCGTGTGTCCGAGTCGCTTTCGCGGTGCGCGCTTCTTCAAGCGTTGAGAGCGATTCGAGTTGATAGAAGGCCGAGAGTCCGGGGAACCGAGCCGCCGTGCGGAGGTCTTCTTCGATGCGGAGAAGTTGATTGTATTTGGCGATACGGTCTGTGCGAGAGAGTGAGCCGGTCTTAATCTGCCCGGCGTTGGTGGCGACAGCGAGGTCTGCGATAAAGGTGTCTTCGGTTTCGCCTGAGCGGTGCGAGATGACGACGGTGCGGGCGTGTGTGCGCGCCAGTTCGATGCAGTCGAGCGTTTCCGTGAGCGTGCCGATCTGGTTGACCTTAATCAGAATCGAATTGGCGACGCCGAGTTCGATACCCTTTTGGAGAAAACTGGTGTTGGTCACGAACAGGTCGTCGCCGACGAGTTGGATGCGGCCTCCAACTTCATCGGTCAAAAGTTTCCAGCCGTCCCAGTCATTCTCCGCCATGCCGTCTTCGATAGAGATAATCGGATACTGCTCGACCCACGAACGCCAGTAAGCAACCATCTCGTCGCTCGTCAGTTTTCGTCCGTCCGATTTCTTGAAGACGTAATTCCTGCCGTCGAAAAACTCACTCGCCGCCGGGTCGAGCGCGAGATACACGTCCTTGCCCGCCGCGTAGCCCGCCGTGTTGATAGCTTCGAGAATCGTCTCAATGGCTTCCTCATTCGAGCGCAAGTTCGGCGCAAAGCCGCCCTCGTCGCCGACGCTCGTCGCCAAGTTCCGCTTCTTCAAAACGCTTTTAAGGGAGTGGAAAATCTCCGCGCCCATCCGCAAAGCCTCTTGAAAACTCTGCGCCCCGGTCGGCATCACCATGAACTCCTGAAAGTCCACGTTGTTGTCAGCGTGCGCGCCGCCGTTGACGATATTCATCATGGGCACGGGCAGCGTGCGCGCGTTCACGCCGCCGAGATAACGGTAGAGAGGGATTTCGAGGAACGAGGCGGCAGCGCGCGCCGTCGCCAGCGAGACGGCGAGCAGCGCGTTTGCGCCAAGCCTCGATTTCGTCTTCGAGCCGTCGAGCGCAATCAACGCCGCGTCAACTTCCGTCTGATCAAGCGCGTCCATGCCTTCAATCTCCGACGCAATCACGTCGTTGATATTCTGCACGGCCTGCAAGACGCCCTTGCCGCCATAGCGTTTCTTATCGCCGTCGCGCAGTTCGACCGCCTCGTTCTCGCCGGTCGAAGCGCCCGAAGGGACGGCGGCTCGCCCCGTCTCGCCGTCAATTAACATGACCTCCGCCTCGACCGTCGGGTTGCCCCGCGAATCCAAAATCTCGCGCGCATGTACGGAATCAATAATGCTCATAATGAGGGCGTTGCTCCTCGAAAATTTGTTTGAATTGAACGACGGAGAGACTATCACATCTGTCAGACGGAGAGGTAAAGTGCGCGGCGCGTCGGGCGCGAGACGAAACAGGCGGAAGAGAGCCGCATCAATCGAGTGGATGCTGACTACGTTTGATGTTAAAAGTTGCAGTCGGGTTAGTGATACTGATTTCAGTTATCACGACAGCCCCGTTCAATGTCCTCAGCGATGCAGATTTAGCATAAGGGACAGACATAGAACTCCCAGTAAAGGTACAACAATTACAAGCCGAAGGCGGAGTAATACCTGTCGAGATGGTATGTGGAATGGCCAGCGTTACGACGCTTAGCACGCTGAACAGCTTCTCTTGCACTCTGATAAACAGAACTAGCAAGAACATCATTGCAGCAAATGTAATTTATTTAATTGTAATTGAACAGGAGGGCAAAGAATACAAAGATACGCGATACCACACTTTATTGACTTCTGTTCATCCCGATATCTATGAAAAACAGAAATCTATATTGCCGGGAGGGACAACCGTTATAAAGCCGGGGGGATTATTACATACGAAAACACGGTCATCAAGGGAGTGGAGGTTTACACTGATTATATAGGATTTGAAGACAATACCAGTATGGGGCCGAATAAAAAAGGGTCGCAACTTATTAATATCGAGAGGGAGCATTGAAATATAAAAGCTGGCTCGTCAAGAAATACAAGGAGCAGTCTCTGGATACAGTAATCGGACTGCTAGAGGATGATCAGCCGCTCTCAGAGCTTGCGTTTACTAGCTTCTTTCAAAAGGAGGGAGCTAGGGTTTACCGCAAACAACTGAAAAGAATAAATAAGTCTAAAGGACAGGCAGAAGTGCAGAAATATCTTTCCAAATAGGTGCCCTTGGAAGTTGCTGAGTGCAATATAAGGGGGCCATGATGCGCAAAGTAACTATCTCACTACTTGGTATTCTTATCGTCTGCGTGATAACTGAACCACAGCAAGAAATAGTAGATTGTAAGAAAATGACTGACTGTGAAATCGTAACAAGGGGGAATGGAGCCTGCTCAATACATTTTGATATGATTCGTTGTAACGGTGTTCACACGAGTGTACTTGTTCCGTGCGACAATTCCTGTGTCCAAGATAGCTGTACCTGTAACTGTCATGGAACAGCGCCTAACTGAGCTGGATATGGTATGAGTTGGCAGGATTGCGAGGGGGCTTACTCACATTGAATCATTTGCTTGCGAAGCTAATTGTGCAGGATCGACACCGCCGCCGTCAGTCCCTAATTGCGATCCGCCGCCCACCGACCAACCACCTTTGGGACAGGAATGCCCTGAACCGTTTTTCCCCTGCGACCCTCTTTATGAAGTGTGGGATTCGGCATGGTGCATGTGCGTCTGTCGCCCCCACAGCCCCATCCTTATTGATGTGGTGGGCGGACGGCTTTTCGCTCACCGATGGAGCGGGCGGCGTCTCCTTCGACCTCAACGGCGACGGCGTGGCGGAACATTTGAGTTAGACCTCAGCAGGCGCGGACGACGCGTGGCTCGCTTTAGACCGTAACGGCAACGCAAGGATAGACGACAGGGGCGAACTGTCCGGCAACTTCACCGTACAGCCCACTCCGCCCGCCGGAATAGAGCGCAACGGCTTCAAGGCTCTAGCCGAGTACGATAAGCCGGAGCGCGGCGGCAACTCTGACGGGATTATCAACAATCAAGATGCGATCTTCAGCAGCTTGCGGCTGTGGCAGGAGACGAACCACGACGGCATCTCGGAGGCGGGAGAAATACACACTCTGCGGGAACTAGGATTAAAGAGCATCGAACTAGATTACAAAAAATCGAGACGGACGGACGCATACGGCAACAGGTTCCGTTACCGCGCGAAGGTCAAAGATATTCACGGCGCGCAAGTCGGGCGCTGGGCGTGGGACGTGTTCCTCATCGGGGCGCGATAGCTGAATTCTTGTCTCCGCCGTAAAACGAAACACCTGCGAGGTCTTGAAAGACCGGCGGGTGTTTCGCTTTTATTTTACTGCCGACGTTTTATTGTCCGGCTGCCGCTGTTTTCTGCTGCTGTGTTTTCTTTTCGGCTTCAAGTTGCGCGCCGAGTTCTTCGATCTGCTCGCGGCTCAGAATCTTTCGCGCTTCGACAAACATCTCGCCCTCTTCTTCTTCGACGTGATGCTCGACGTTCTCTTTGAGCACTTTCAGTTTCGCCGTCCACTGTTCCGTCTCGACCGACGACATCGCGTTCAACTCTCTCAAGAGCAGTTTCATCACGTGATGCTCTTCGAGACCTTCGAGCGTAATCTCGCGCGTTTCGGACTCGCGCCGCAGCACCGGGTAGAGAATCGTCTCTTCGATGTGGGCGTGAACATCCAATTCCTCTTTTAATTTGGCGAACAACTCCGTGCGCGTCTTAACGGCGCGTTCGGTCGTCTCCGCCAGCTTCTCAAAAATCCCCGCAACCTTTTCGTGGTCGGTCTTCAACAGTTCAAAAGCGTCCATCTATTCACCTCCTGCTTGGTTTAATACGCCTGCCTTGCACTGTAACAGTACGTGAGCCTCTATCTCTCTCAGAACTATCAAGCGCAGTGCCAGCCGCTCGCCTGTTGCGCCTGCCGAGCGCAGGAACACCTCGTGGTGTGTGTTTAGCAAAATAGCAAGCCGCCGCATTTTCGCGTAGAATGCTGTGCAATCATTCAAACCAGTGCAAGTTTCAGTTGAGAGTATGGGAACTAAGATTCATCGCCGACTGCCCGACGCTCATCTGAAGATTGCTCAAAAGTTTAAGGAGAAGAAGTGTGGCGCTGATTGGTGCAAACGAGTTGAAGCGAAAGATGCTAATCGCGGTTGACGGGCAGCCTTACACGGTGGCCGAGGTTTTCTTCGCGTCGCCGACGGCGCGCGGGGCGGCGACGATGGTACGGACGAGGCTTCGTCATCTGTTGACGGGCGCGGTGTTGGAGAAGAGTTTTCGTTCGAGCGAGAAGTTCGCAGAGCCTGACGTGCAACTCACACCCGCGTCGTTTCTCTACTCGGATGGCGAAGGTTTTCACTTTATGGACGAGACGACATACGAGCAGTTCATGTTGCCCGTCGAAAGCATTGGCGATGATCAAGGCTATCTCAAGGACGGCGTCGGCGTGCAAATTTTGAAATACAACGGCGAAGCCGTCTCCGTTCAACTGCCGCAGTTCGTCGAACTTGTTGTGACCTACGCGGAGCCGGGCATCACAGGCAACACGGCGGCGGGCGGCGTGACGAAGCCCGCGACCTTAGAGACGGGCTTGGAAGTGCGCGTTCCCCTCTTCATCAAAGAGGGCGAGACGGTACGCGTTAACACGCAGACCGGCGAGGTTGCCGGGAGAGCATGATGGTCGCCTTTCTTTGCGCCTTGGCCTCGCCCCCGGGGGGATAAATTTAACCCAGGGGGGGGCAAAGGCGCAAAGGAAGCGGGACGCAAAGGAAGACGGCTTTGAATTTTCTGAGGTGCAGATGGCTATTGATTTTGGTGCTGGTTGCGATGGTCGCGCCGCTCGCTTTCGCGCAGACGCGCACGCCAGCAGCAGCCCCTTCACCCGTCGAGCCGGGCAAGCGCCCGCCGCGTCTCATCATTCGCAACGCGATGATTGTTGACGGCAGCGGCAAACCCGCCTACGGGCCGAACGACATCGTCATCGAGGGAAACAGGATTACGCAGATCGTCCAGATTGACCCGGTCGCCATCAAGGAGGGCCAAGGTAGTCGTCCCACAGGAGGCGCGGAGATTGACGCCGCCGGTCGCTACGTGCTGCCCGGATTGATTAACGTGCACGGGCATGTGCAGGAGGAACGCGGAGGCATCCCGCAACCGCTCGCCTACGAGTTGAAGCTTTGGCTGGCCTGCGGCATCACGACAGTCCGAGACGTGGGCAGCGACACGAAACGCACGCTTGAACTACGTCAGCAGAGCAACAACGGAGAAATTGCCGCGCCGCGTTTCTTCGTCTACGCGCGTTACGGCTATCCGCCTGAGCCGCAGAACGAGAGGGAAGCGCGCGCCCGCGTGCAGCAACTCAAACGGATGGGCGTCGACGGTCTGAAACTCTTCGGCACTGACCGCGACCTCATGGCCGTCATCATGGACGAAGCGCACCAACAGGGATTGCGCGTCGCGCATCACATGGGCGTCGAAGAGACGAACGCGTGGGACGCCATCAAATTCAAGACGACCAGCATTGAGCACTGGTACGGCATCCCGGACGCCGCCATCGAGGACGGCAGGCAGGATTTTCCGTCCGGCTACAACTACAACAACGAGACGGATCGCTTTCGCTACGCCGGTCGGCTCTGGCGCGAGGCCAATCAGGAACGCCTCCTCAAAGTCCTCGACGGGATGATTGAAGCGGGTGTGGCGTGGGTTCCGACGCTCGACATCTACGAAGCGAGCCGCGATTTGCAGAGAGCGCAGACGCAGCCTTGGTTTGCGGACTATCTGCATCCGGTGCTTGAAGATTATTTCCGTCCAGACCCATCGAACCACGGCTCTTATTTCATCGGATGGAGTTCGACGGACGAAACCTTCTGGAAGGAAAACTACCGGATATGGATGTCCGCGTTGCGCGAGTTTGAGCGGCGCGGCGGCGTCATCGGCGTCGGCGAGGACGCGGGCTTCATTTACCAGATGTACGGATTCGGAGTCATACGCGAGTTGGAACTGCATCAGGAAGCGGGCTTTCATCCGTTGACGGTAATCCAACACGCAACGTCGAACAACGCGCGCATCCTCGGACATGAAGCACAGTTGGGACGCCTCCGCGCGGGCTATCTCGCAGATTTAATCATCGTCAACGGCAACCCGCTCGAAAATCTCAAGGTGCTGTACCCGACCGGCGTCGAAGAGATGCGAGACGGCAAGGCCGTCCGCTCAGGCGGCGTCGAGTGGACGATTAAAGATGGTATCCCTTATCACGGCCCGACGCTGCTACGGGAAGTCAAAGAGATGGTCGCGCGTGCACGCGCCGAACGCCACGCGCCCAAGGGGAGGTGAGACGTGCGGAAGTTGTGGAGGACGAGGCGTCGCCTGACAATGTTGCTGGCTCTCTCGTCAGTGTTCTTCGCGGTGGCTGAAGGCTTCTCCTGTTTTGCTCAAGCGTCACAGGGGAGCGAGCAGCCTTCCACCGCCGGACAGAAAAGCGCAGTCCGCCGCAGTCCTGCGACGCTTGAAAAGTACGTCGGCAGATATGAGTTGGAGGTGGGCATCATTCCCATCTCGACGCTCGACGTGACACTCGAAGGCCAAGAGTTATGGGTCAAGCCTTCGCTCGTTAAGAAGCGCAAACTGGTTTATAAGTCGCGCACGAGATTCATGGATGAAGTTGAGGGCAGCCGCTATATCTTCAACAAAAATGACGAAGGTGAGATCGTGAGCCTCACCTTTCAGTACGAGGGCAGCGAATATACGGCGCAAAAGGTTACTCTGCCGCCGCCGAGTTTGAAGGGCAACACAACATTTAAACTGAAGGGCTACGCGGAGGCGCACATGGTCGTCCTCGCAGGCTCTTTCAACAACTGGGCGGAATCGCAACTGCTTTTCGCGCGTGA